>JBATTX010000016.1:0-8212 GCA_049670825.1 Arcobacteraceae bacterium
GAAAAGAGGTATTTGTTCCAAAGAAAAAACCACTTACATCAAAATGGTTACAACAATATAGAGCATTAGTTACAAATGCAAGTAACGGAGCTATATTAAAAACTGATTTAGACTAAATCAGTTTTACTCAACAGATTAAAATTTAATCTGTTGAATTATATTAATTTAAAATCTCTAATAATCTGTTCAATCAAGATATCAATTTTTTTAATCAATTCTTTATCTTTTATATCAACTTTTAATTTTCTCAAATTTCGTAACATCGGACTAAATTTTTTTAATGCATTTGCAGGAAGCTCTTTTGCCCCTCGTATATTTGACCCCATCGCTAAAAAAAGAATTACTAGTTTTTGATGTCCTAAAAGTGCAGCATAAGTAATAGGAAGCATCTCATATTCATCAGTAATATTCATAGCCACAGGTGAGGTGAGGCATATTTTTTTAATTATGTGAGGTTTATTTGCCCATACTGCATTATGCACTACCGTTCTTCCTTGAAAATCTGTCACTGTGTAGTCAAAAAGAACAATTTTTGTCAAGATTTCAAAGAGTAAAGGATCACATTTCGTACTCATGATTTTATGTAAAACAGTCCATCCTAGACTATCTTGATAGTGTCTGTTTATTTTATTACTTAAGAGATTACTCAAATGACTTTGAAATCTTTTACAGCTTATTTCATCAGATTTATTTTCTTGAAATACCTGTAATACATATTCATAAAAGATAGTATGGTTTGCTTTATTAATAGTATTTATATCTAGACCATTACGAATATAAAGTTTAAAAAGTGGAAAATGACCATATAAAAGTGGTTTGAAAAACAAAGGATCACCTGTAGAGTCTAAATAGTTTAGATTGTCATCTTTTTTTCTATGATTTAAAAGCTCTTTTACTATTCGTATATATTGTCCATCTGGATCAATTTTATTTGTTATCTCTTCATCTTTTATAGGTTTTGTACCAAGATTATGTAATATTATATCATTGAGTATTTCGTAGATTGTTTTACCATGATAGTTTTTTATATTTGGATTGACACCATAGCCAATTAGTAAAAGTAATATATCTAACTCTTTAATACCCTCATAAACTAAGAGATTTAAAACTGTATCACCTGAATCGTTGGCTACATTAGGATCAATTCCACCTGCTAAAAGAAAAGAGACAAGATCATAGTCACACAACCTAATTGCATTAAATAATCCCGTTTCATGATTTTTCTCTATTGCATTTATATTTCCACCGTGTTGTAGCATTTTTTTTGAAGTTCTTAATAAACTGGCTCGTCTATCTTTTTCATCAACTGAGAGACTTGACGAGAGTGCAATAAGTTCCATTAAAATAGTATTATCATTCGCTGTAGGACTATTTACATCTGCGCCATTTTCTAATGCTATATCAATTATATGTTCTGCTTCTTCACCTCTTAAAGCTGTATTCAGTAAATACGATTGACCCTCTTTATTTTTTAGGGTTGGGTCAGCACCTGATTCTAAAAGTTTTGTAGCGATATCATCATTTTTTACAACTTCAATATGATGCATTATGCTATTGCCATCTTCATCAATATAGTTTAAATCTAGATTGTCAAGTTTTAAAATATATTGAATAAATGAACGGTCTCCATAAGAAAGGGCATCGTATACAAGATTTCTATTTTTATTATCAAAATTATTTATATTTGCACCATGCTTAATGAGTACTTTTGCCATCTCATTATGCCCATCTACAATAATATTTTGTAAGAGTGTTCTACCCTCGATATCTCTTGATTCTAAATCAATCTCATTCATATCAAGAATTTTTTTGATTACTTCTCTATTTCTTTTTTCGATTGCTAAATAGAGTGCTGTTTTGTGATTGTTGTTTTGAAGGGTAATATCAGCTCGATTTTCAATGAGCCATAAAGCTGATTTTGTTTTAGCAACTTTGATACATTTCATGAGAAATGTATCTCCATTTTTGTCTTTGAAATTGATGTCAATCATCTCATCTTTGAGACCATTAGTAAGCCACTGTTCGTTGAAATTATCTTGCAGTAACTCTTGTAGATATGTGGTGTTATTAAATTCTTTTTTAAAAAACTTACTTAACATAAGACTTTCCAAGGCAGCGTTTTTTCAGCATACATTGGAACAACTCTTTCTCGTTTAAATTCATAGAAATTTGGTACTTCAAAGTTTTCTTTTACAAGTGTAACAGTTTTTGTTGAAGGTTCCATGTCATAAATTGCACAAGCATTATCACATAAAAATTTTTGTAAGTTTTCTAGTTTCTCATTTTGTTCAAATAAGTCTACTAAAACTTGTAATGCAATTGGTGCTGTGAATACTCCAGCAGCACATCCGCAGCTCTCTTTTGCATGCTTTGGATGAGGAGCACTATCACTTCCAAACATAACTTTTGGATGACCTTCAATAGCTACTTTTAAAAGGGCATCTCTATCTACTGGTCTTTTTGCTATTGGTTTACAAAATAGATGTGGCTGTAACATACCACCAGCTACATCATCAAGTGTAATAATAAGATGATGTAGGGTAATCGTTGCATATAGATTATCAAATTTATCTAACATCTCAACAGCATCTTTTGTTGTGATATGTTCCATAATAATTTTTAATTTAGGAAATGCAGTTGCAAGTGCTTCATACACACTCATAAACTCTTGCTCTCTATCCATAACAAAACCATTTGTTTCACCATGTACACATAAAGGGATATTTAAATCTGCCATAGCATTTAATGTTGGAGCTAAGGATTGTGTATCAATTGTTTGCACCCCATCCTCGCTATTTGTAGTAATTCCTGCTGGATATAATTTAATAGCAGAGATTTCATCTTTTACATCTTCTAAAAACTCTCTTGTATAAGGTTTAAAAAAGAGTGTCATAAATGGTGTAAAATTATCTTCTTCTTGTGTTGCTTCAAGTATTCTATTTTTGTATGCTATCACTGCTTCTTTTGTATCAACTACTGGTACTAGGTTTGGCATAACAATCGCACCTGCAAATGTTTTTGATGTTAATGGTGCAACAAGATTTAACATATCGTTATCTCGTAAATGTAAGTGCATATCAAATGGACTTGTAAGTGTAATTTTCTTCATAATATCTAAATCCTAAAATCAATTTATCTGTAATTATATCTAAATAATAATTAGATATAATATTAAATTATTATTAGAAGGTCCTTATATGTTTTATTTTATTTTTGTTATTTGTGTGTTACTTTTCCTCTTGTTTTTTACTGTTAAAAGGTCACAAAAGATGATAAGCCATTTAGAATACGAAAACAAAAAATATAATAAAATGTTAAATTCAACACTTGAAGCCGTAATCTTTTTTCGTAATCAAAAAATAGTAGATATAAATGATGCTGTTATGCATCTACTCGGACATAACTCAAAAGAAAATTTAATAGGGATGTCATATCATCATTTTGTTGCAGAAGAAGATATGAAGTTAGTTGATAAAAATATCTCAAAACGTTTTATTGGAAAATATGAAGCAACTTTAACAGATATAAATAAAAGAAAATTTCCTGCTTTAATCCAAGTAAAAAGATTTGAAGAAAATGATTCAGATACCACGATTGTGACTGTATTGGATTTGACAGATATTAAACAACGAGAAAATATATTATCCCAAAGTATAAAAATGGCACAAATGGGTGAGATGATAGGAAATATTGCTCACCAATGGAGACAGCCTTTAAGTGTCATTACAACAGCCGCATCAGGTATAAAAGTGAAAAAAGAGTATTCAGTGATTAGTGATGATGAGATGTTTAAACTTCTTGATTCTATTGTTTTAAATGCAGAACATCTCTCAAGTACTATTGATGTATTTAGAAACTTTATAAAAGAGAAAGTTGAAATAAAAGAGGTTGTGATACAAGATAGAATTAACAATGCATTATCTATAATTGAAACAAGACTTCAGAATGAGCATATAAATCTTATTAACAATATTAATTACAATGAACCTTTAAAAGCTGTTATTGTCCTTGGTGAGTTGTCTCAGGTTATTATTAATATTTTTAATAACGCAATTGATATTTTAAAACAAAAGGATACTCTTGATAAAACAATTGAGATAGACTTAATGATAAAAAATAAAAAAATTGTAATAACTATTGAAGATAATGGAGGAGGTATTCCTGCGAATATTTTTTCACATATTTTTGAACCTTATTTCACTACCAAACATAAATCTGTTGGTACGGGAATAGGGTTGTATATGAGTTATGATATTATTGTAAATCATATGAAAGGACAACTTTATGCTAAAAATACACAAAAAGGTGCGAAATTTTTTATAGAGTTACCGATGGATAAAAGAATTAAAGAGAGAAGATTAAAAAAAGTTTCTGTAGAAATAGATAGAAGAGTTACCCAAAGAAGAGAGATATAAACTCTCTTTTTAGCTAGCTTCTAAAATATCTTTTGCATTGTGTGTGAGGATAGTTTTATTTTCTATATCAACAGAGATGATATAATCATCAAGATATGGAATTAAAAAACTATTTGCAAAGTTTTCTTTTACAAGTTTTTCATCTGTATCAATCATAAGATAATCACTCAAAGGCATTCTTTGAATATCACTTACTTTCCCTAAAACTTCATCATTTTCTTTAATAACACAATCCATCATATCAAACCAAAAGAATTGTTTATCATCTAGATTACACATCTGTCTTGTATCTTCTGTTGAAACAAATAATTGTCTATTAGTAAGTTTTTTAGCATCTTCGATACTATCTATACCTATAAATTTAACAACACCACTTGTTTCATTAAAGCTTTCGATTATGAGTTCTTGATTTTTGTCTGTAGTAAGTTTTGTGTCTTTTTTGAATTGTTCAGGGAAATCTGAGTCAATGTGTAGTTTTTGTTGACCTTTTAAACCAACAGTTTTTCCAAGTTTTGCAATATAAATTTTATCCATTATTTTGATACTACTTGAATCTTATAAGAGTTTCCATCTTTTGCTTTACAACCATTTAAAATAGTTTTAATAGCATTTATCATATTACCATTTTTACCGATTAATTTACCTATATCGCTATTGTTAGCTGTAATTGTTATCTCAAAAAAAGTATCATCAAGTTTTGTTGATGATACCTCTATATCTTCAGGATAATTAACTATCATTTTAGCATAAGTAGAAACGAAGTCAGTTACCATGATGATTATTTTTTAGCAGTAAGTTTTGCTACTTTTTCAGATGGTTGAGCACCAACGCTTAACCAGTAATCAAGTCTTTCTTGATCAATTTTGAATTCTTTTGGTTGAGATACTGGGTTGTAGTAACCAATTGATTCAATCCAACCTGAATCTCTTCTTTTTCTGCTATCTGTTACAACGATTCTGTAAAATGGTTTTTTGTTTCTTCCCATTCTTGTAAGTCTAATTACTGTCATTTTGTTTTCCTTTAGTTTTTGTTTGTGTTAACTTGTATGTCAAGTGCTAAACATTAAATTTTAATATTTAGCACTTGACATCAGTATATTTTACCTATCGAGGTAAGTTTGGTATTCCACCTTGACCACCCATTTGAGCCATCATCTTTTGCATATCTTTCATGCCACCTTTTCCAGACATCTTCTTTGCCATTTTAGCAGCATTTTTGAACTGTTTAAGGATTTTATTTACTTGCACTTCAGATAAACCAGCACCCTTAGCTAATCTTTTCTTTCTTGAAGGATTAATAATACTTGGTGTTTCTTTCTCTTTTGGAGTCATTGAAGAGATAAGTGCTTTAATTCGAACAATCTCACCAGAGTTTTCAAGATCCATATCTTTTAACTGGTTTGCCATATTTCCCATACCTGGAATCATTCCAAGAATAGATTTCATACTACCTAGT
The DNA here is from genome assembly GCA_049670825.1 of Arcobacteraceae bacterium. Taxonomy (GTDB): domain Bacteria; phylum Campylobacterota; class Campylobacteria; order Campylobacterales; family Arcobacteraceae; genus JAIOSF01. The sequence goes on from JBATTX010000016.1 coordinate 5,871, forward strand.
TTTTTCATCATATCAAGTTGTTCTAAAAAGTCATTAAAGTTAAATTCACCTTTTCTGATTTTTTTACTAACTTCTTTTGCTTTTTTTTCATCAATAACAGCAGCAGCTTTTTCAGATAAACCTTCAATATCACCAGCACCCATAAGTCTAGATACAATTCTATCCGGAATAAATGGTTCGATATCTGGCATTTTTTCACCATTACCGATAAATCTTAATGGAACTTCTACTTGATGTGCAATAGATATAGCTACACCACCTTTAGTGTCCCCATCATATTTTGATAGAATTACACCATCGATTCCAATTTTTTCTTTAAAAGTTGTTGCTGTTTTAGTAGCATCATGTCCTGTTAATGAATCTGCAACATAAAAAATTTCATCAGGTTCAACAGCATCTTTTACATCTTTTAACTCTGACATTAACTCTTCATCAATAGCAAGTCGTCCAGCTGTATCTATGAATAATACATCATAAAGACCCTCTAATGCTTTTTTCTTTGCATTTTTTGCTATTGTTACTGGGTTTGTTTCATTTTCTTCAAAATATACATCAACTTCTATTTGTGCACCAATTTGTTTTAATTGTTCCACAGCAGCAAGTCTTTGTAAATCCGCAGCTGCAACTAAAACTTTTTTGTTTCTTGTTTTTAAATAGTTTGCAAGTTTTCCAGTTGTAGTTGTTTTACCACTTCCTTGAAGACCTGTCATAAGAATTGTTGTTAAATGAGATTTGTTACTGTAAACGAAACCTTGGTTTCCTGCAGTTGTAAGAATATCTGATAGAGCGTTTCTTAATGCTTTTAGAAATGAATCTTGCCCAATTCCGTTTGCTTTAGTTTCTAATTCGATTTTTACTAGGAGTTCTTTTGTTGTTTTGTGGTGTACATCAGATTTAAGTAATGATTTTTTTAGTTCACCAATAGCTCTTGTTAATGCTTTTGTATCATCTTTATGTCTTATTTTTCCGATAACATTTTGAAATGAACTGGTTAAACTATCAAACACTGTACTACTCCTAGATTTTTTAAGTTTGGGATTATATATAAAATAGTATTAGATATAGCTTAAACAAATTTGAACTAAAAAGTAAAAAAGACCGTATTTAAAGGGTTTATAAAATACTTAATGTGTTAAAATTAAGTACTTTATAAGTTTAGAAATCTATTTTAATCTTTTCTCGTTCTTGAAAATAGACTGCTTGCGTGTAACCTATCTCTTTAGCTAACTTTGTTGCTGCATCATAGTTATAACCAACTTGATCAACACTATGTGCATCACTAGAGAAGGTTATATCAATATCAAGTTCAAAACAAAGTTCGAGTAATTCTCTTGAAGGATATTGTTGCGCTACAGGTTTTCTATAACCTGCTGCGTTAATCTCCACAGTCATATTTGATTTTTTAATCGCTTGCAGTGCTTCAAGTGCTATTGACTTTATCTCTTTTTTTGGTAAAAAATTAAACACTTTTATTAAATCAAGATGACCTACAATATCAAATTGTGATGTTTTAGCCATGTTTTTTATCGCTTCAAAATAATCTTCCCAAATTATATCAATGTTTTTATTTTTATATTCACCGATAAATTCAGGATTGTCAAATCCCCATTGACTTCCATTTTGGCTTAAAAAATGAACACTTCCTATGAGATAATCAACTTTTGAATCGATAACCTCTTTTAAGATATAATCTCCTGGAAGATAATCGACCTCATAACCTAAAAGAATATTGATATCTTTTTTATATTTCTCTTTTAAAGATTTTACATCATTTTCATAAAACGCTTTATCTTTTAGATCAAGTCTGTAATATTCATCAAAATGCATAGGTGCGTGTTCACTAAATCCATAAACATCAATTCCTAATTCAATTGCTTTTTCTATATATTCTTGTGTTGTTCCTGTTGCGTGATTACATAGTATTGTATGGTTGTGTAGATCTACTCTCATTAACTTAATACCCCTGCACCTTTAATTTTTGTACTTCTTTCAAGTGCATATTCTCTTTTACCTTTAATAATGTCATATTTCCAAATAGGTGCATTTGCTTTAAAATCCTCAACAAACTCATCAATAAGTTCTAATGCTACCCGTCTTTTTGGGCTACATACTGCTGCAATGTATGAGCTTTTGTGATTTAAAACATCTCCACGGCTGTGTGCCATGAGCACAATTGCATTTTGTTTTTTTGCTTTTTCTTGCCATGAGTCAAACCAAGAGTTTAAAATAGGTTCATAGATATCAAAACTCAAACCATCAATATTATTCTCATCTCGTACAACTCCAACAAAAGTGATAATCGCTCCATAATTTGAAAGTCGAAAATTATCATACCATTTATT
>JBATTX010000017.1:0-1865 GCA_049670825.1 Arcobacteraceae bacterium
ATTTGTTTAGATTTTTTATATTTATCATAAATTACCTTGCTTGAAATTATGAGATTTGAATCTCTTCTTTGATTTCAAGACCAAATCCTGTTAAACCTACAAATGAATATTTTCCACCACTTGTAAGAAGTTTGATATTTTTGATACCTAACTCATTTAAAATTTGTGCACCAATACCAAAATCTTTCATAATCTCTTTTGTTTCATTTGTATTGTCTAAGAAAATAAGAACTCCACCTTTGTCATCTAAAAAGCTAATAGATTTTAAAATTGAGTTGAGTTTATCTTCATTTAAAAATAAGTTAATGTCATATTCTACATTGTGAAATTTTACTAATGATGTTTCATTTACTTCACCAAACTGAATCACTGTGTGCTCATTTTCTAAATGATCTTTGAATATTCTTTTTTGAACAGAGTGAGACATAAATGTTGCTTTTTCAGTTGATATCTCTTTTACTAAAGATTCATGAGCCATTCTGTACTCAACTAAATCAGAGATGTAAACTTGTTTCATATTGTGTTTATCTGCAAAAATATCAAGATCGTCTCTTCTTGCCATTGTTCCATCTTCTTTCATGATTTCACAAATAACAGCTTCACCTGCAAGTCCAGCTAACTTACATAAATCAACGCTACCTTCTGTGTGACCTGTTCTTGCTAATACTCCACCATCTTTTGCAATCAATGGGAAAATATGTCCAGGGCGAACAAGCTCTAAAGCTTTACTAATAGGGTTTGCTAGTATTCTAATTGTATCATCTCTCTCTGCTGCACTAATACCAGTACTAGCATTAGCACAATCAACAGAAACTGTAAATGCTGTTTCATATGATGATGTATTTGATGCTACCATTGGATTAAGTTCAAGTCTATTTGCAGTTGCTTTAGAAACAGCAACACAAATTAAACCTTTTGCATGAGTAGCCATAAAGTTTACTTTTTGTGCATCACTGAGTGCTGCTGAGTAAACTAAGTCTCCTTCATTTTCTCTATCTTCGTCATCTAGCATTATTACCATATTGCCTTTTTTGATCTCTTCTATTGCTTCTTTTACTCTTTTAATTGCTGACATAATAATAACCTTTTTTCATTTAATTAACTAGATTATAGCACAAATTTTAAAATTTCTCATAAAAAGCCTTGACATAAAGAAAAAAATTTACTATAATTCCGGCACTTAAAAAGAAAGATGCTTATTGGGGTATCGCCAAGCGGTAAGGCAGTAGCTTTTGGTGCTACCATTCCTAGGTTCGAATCCTAGTACCCCATCCACAGTTCGCGGAATAGAGCAGCTTGGTAGCTCGACGGGCTCATAACCCGTAGGTCGCTGGTTCAAATCCAGCTTCCGCAACCAAAAAACACTTATAACATTTATAATAAATTGTTATATTTTACTCCCACTTATTTTATATATGTATATAGAATTTCGCCCCGTAAGCAAAATTTAAAAATAAGGAGAAACAATGTCAATCTTAAACATTACAAAAGAAGAAAAATTAGAAGTTTTAATAAGACTTTTAAAATCAAATGAATCATTTGATACTGCATGTTCTAAATCAGGACTTAACAAATCTGAAGCTAAAAATTTATTAGCTCAATAATTTAAATTAATATAGGTTTACCACACAAACCTTATTATTTTTTCTTTAAAATTTTATATTTTAAAACTTTCAAGAGAAAATAAAAGAGCTGAAACTATTCAACTCTTTTTACGAAAAGACTACTAAAGCAACCACTATTCAGCTTTTTTCCAATCTTTATAAAGAGCTTCGTGCTCATTTATCTCTTCTTGACTTGGTTTTCTTCTACAAGATAAGAAACCTTTACTACCATCACATGATTCAAATGGAAATACTGTTGCA
>JBATTX010000018.1:0-4653 GCA_049670825.1 Arcobacteraceae bacterium
CGAAAAATAGTCGTAAAAAAGCTACAAAAAAAGGATCGAGTATGGTAAGCGAATATTCAATACCTACAAAAGCACTTCCCCATATAGCAGAGAGCATAAAGAGTAAAGCATAGTCGATTGGTGTAGCTGATTGTATTGTTTTCATGGAGGGGATTATATCACGATTTGTTGTTTTTAAACTTTATGTTTTGGGTACTTTGTATCGTTTTCGTTTCAATATAAGTATTTTCAATATCTTGTAGTTCATAATATCTCTGTAAAGAATTGTCACTTCGATGAAATTTTGAGACACATAAAAGCATCACACTTAATATCACTAAAGATACCAAAACCTCAAAGAGAGTAAAACCCCTGCTTCGCATATTTAACCTCTATATACTTTTTGTGTATACGGTATTTGAAATATTTTAAAAAATGATTAATCTTTTTGTGACACAAACTGTGACACATAATGATAAAGTTAGATAATGTTATTTCTCAAGGCATCTCTTGATGCTCTATCAACTAAAGTAAAAAGTTCATCAATGATATCTTTTTCTTTGGTTGGTTTATGACCTTTTAGTTTTATGAATGTACAATTTAACGTATCTATCTTTTTATAAAACTGTTGATATAAAATATGATTTTTAAGTAGTTTTCCACTTGAGTTTTTGTAGTTATTAGATTCTAATTTTTCTCTTCTATTTTCTAAGCCTAAGATATTTTGACAGTCAGTGTATATTGATATCTCTTTATTGAAAAGTTCACTATCTTCCAATGCCCAAAGTAATACTTCTAACTCTAATTTTGTAGATGATGTATCTGTGAACTTTTTTGTTTGTATCTTTTGTTTTACACTTTGTAGAGTATCTATCTCTGTATATAAAAAATAGGCACCAAATCCTATTTTCTTTTGTGGATTAACACTACCATCACAAAAAAGCTTTATAGGTTGATTGTTATTATGCAAAAGATTAAAAACCTTTTGCACCTAATATAGGAAATACTGCTAACAATCCTGAAACAATAAATTCAATAGAGATAGATGCCAGAATAAGTCCCATAACTCTAGAGATGATATTTATACCTGTTACTCCTAATTTTTTTGAAATAAATGTTGCCATTCTTAGCGTCAAAAAGATATAAATAGAAATAGCAATTATTATTACACTCATTATCATAAGATGAAAGAGAGTATTTGGATTTTGTGCAAAAATAATAATTGTAGATATCGATCCTGGTCCAGCAATTAAAGGGATAGCTAAAGGAACAACTGCAATCTCACTAACATTTGTACTTTTCTTTTGTGCTTCTTTTAATTCACTTTTGGTGTTTTTAGCTTTTGGTGTTTTAGCATTTATCATATTAATAGCCATAAGTAACAATAATATACCACCTGCGATTTTAAAAGAAGAGATAGATATACCAAAAAAAGCCAACACATATTGCCCAATCCAAACAGAAATAAGTCCAGCAATACAAGCAGCAAATGCAGCTGTTTTCGCTGTTTGGGCTTTCTCTTCAAGTGTTGAACTTGATGTCAACGAAACGAATATAGGAATAGCAGCAAAAGGAGAAAAAATTGTCATAATCCCTATAACAATTTGAAGATAATCAGCAACAGATAACACAATAATAACCTTAAATGTAAATTTTTCGTATTATATCCTATTTTAACAAATCTCGAATGTTTTATATACGCATTTCACATTATTATTCATTTACTATACTAAATATATTTCATTTTAAGTAGATTATTGTATAAATTCGTTTTTATTTACAAAAAATAATTTTTTAATACAAAAGGATAAACTATCAAAAATAATACAAAATTTAATACCTATTTTAAAAAGTTAGAGATAAAACCAAAAAAACTTTCACTAAAACTTGTTACACAAATGCAACAAAAACATCTAGAAACTTTTAGTTTTAATAATATTGCGGTACTTCTTAATAAACCTCTTTCATTAGAAATAGATGACCTCATTGAAAAAATAGTCAACAAAAATTTAGGTGGATACTGCTTTGAACACAATAAGCTAATCCATGATGTGTTATTATCTTTAGGATTTGAAGTGAAAATTTCAATAGCAAGAGTTCTTACAAACCAAAACATAAATTCACCACGAACACATCGTATTACACTGTTAAAGCATAAAGGTAAAGAGTATTTAATAGATGTAGGATTTGGTGCCCATACACCTACTGTACCTTTAAATATCTCTTCAAACTCTTTAAACAATAATTATAAAATAACAAAAGATAAAAATAATAATTTTACACTAGAAGTATTGAAAAAAAATAGTTTTCTAAAACTTTATGAATTTAATTTAGAAAATTATACCGAAGCTGATTGTAAGATGGGGAATTTTTATTCTGAATATAATGAAGACGCCGTTTTTAAAAATAATTTAGTAATTTCAAAAAAATCAAAAAATCAAATACTCTCTTTTAGAAACAATTGTTACTATCAAATAACAGATAAATTTACAAATATTTTACATATCATTAGTGCAGTTCAACTACAAAATATGCTCAAAAAAGATTTTGCTATAAAAATTTCAAAAAAAGAATCAAAAATACTTTTTGAAAAAGCTCAAAATTTTAAAATAGCATAATCTCTTTTAGTTAGTTATTGATACAATACGAAAAACAAAACAATTTAAGAGTACCCATGATAATTTTAGAAACAAGTAACCTTTATTTAAAAACAATAGAAAAAGACGACAGTGATATACTTTATGAGAAAATATTTTCTAATGAAGAAACAATGAAATATGCCTTTTTACAAAAAACACTCACTATAGAAGAAACAAAAAAATTCATCTATAAAAATTTTTGTAAAAACAATGCAAATATTGGACTTGCTCCAATTTTTGAAAAAACAAGTGGACAACTCGTAGGTGTTGCAGGTGTTTTAAAATGTGATGAATTAGGAAATAATCATTACGAATTTGGATTTGCAATAGCACAAGAATTTAGAAATAAAGGCTATGCAGCAGAGATAGCACAAGCACAAATGATTTTTATTAAAAAAAGACTCAAACAAAATAGAGCCTTTGCACTAGTACACAAAGATAATATTGCCTCTAAGAATCTACTTTTAAAACTTGGTATGAGTTTTGAAAAAGAGATAAATCTAGAAGACCGAGGTCAAAGAGAAGTTTATATCAAAAAGGTATAAACTTCTTGTCAGAACGTTAAAAAAACTATTTCTTTTTAAACACTTTTGCAACATCTTGAGCATATTGAAGCTCAGTAGTAATTCCTACACAAGAACAGTTAATCTCACTTAAAACATATTTATCAGTTCCATCTTCATTATAATCAAGTATATAATCCATTGTCCATAAAAGTGGATAGTTTTGTCCTGATAAAAATGGTTTGATATCTTTTAATCCATTTTTTGTTAATTTTACAACATCTTTCCATTTTGGTTCATCTGGTGATTCGTATTTGTATTTTGCACCTGAAAAAAGTGTAGCTGAAAATTCACCATCTTGTGGTTTTTTATGCACTACTGAGACAGCTTTATCGTTTACTAATAATACTCTTACTTCACCCTCAGAAATTCTTTCTAAGTACCTACAACCAACAAAACCAGCTTTACCTTGAAAATATGCCGCATATTCGTCATCTGGATCAAACTTTACTTCAAACTTTTCTAAAAATTCTTGAATATTGTCATAGTAAAACTTTTCATTGTTTACAGCTTCAACTGTAAAAATAGAACCATCCTCTTTTTTAGATACCAAATAAACACCCTCTCCTGTTGAACCATAGTTTGTTTTTAAAACTCTTATACCATGTTTATCTAAATCTTTTGGAAAGTTTCGAACAAAATCAGTGTATGTATGATAAAAGTATGTTTCATCATCGCCTAAATTTGTACCTTTTAATTTTGCTAAAATATCTTTAAAGTCAAGATTAATCATCACATCTGGATGTGTATGTATCTGTACGCCACTATTACTTAAAGCTTTTAAAAATTGAAAATAATCATCAACCCCTTTTAAATTTCCAGGATTGATTCTACTTATAACTGAGTGCGCATTCTCTTTTAAATAATCTAATAATTCATATTTCTTATTTGGTCTATAAAAAACTATCTCTGTTTTGAATCCAGCAACCTCTTCAATTGCATTTAAAATTGGTTTTGAATCTGGTCTAAAGCCATCAAATCCTTTATCACTACCTTTTGCATACTCAATTATAAAAACTTTTTTTTCCATATTTTTTCCTTTTATTTTGTAATGTTTAAAGAATAGCAACACCATAAGGTGCTGTTTTCTTTTTTGATTCTTTTTTTATCTGACCCAATAAAAGATCAAAATTATTTTTGTTCATATTGGGATTCATCTCCACAATTGCAGAAGAGACACCTAAAAGATTAAATTTTCGCTCAATACCAAATCTATCTTTTGCACTTATGTAACCATTTTCTTGATCATCTTTTGAATATAACTCCTTTACTTTTAGCATAAAATCAACTTGTATCTCATTGATTACCTCGTATACTTTTTCATAAGTTGTTTCTTTGAAACCTACAAAAAAATCATCTCCTCCTATATGAGCTATAAAATTATTTGAAGTTGATTGTGCTTTTAGAAGAGTTGCAAATAAAGAGATAGCTCTATCACCTTGTCTAAAACCATAATGGTCATTAAAAGGTTT
>JBATTX010000019.1:0-2028 GCA_049670825.1 Arcobacteraceae bacterium
TCCAGACTTTGCATTGCCAGATATGAATATATTTCATATTATGGTATTTATAATTATAGCAGGACCATTTTTATTTTTTATAGGTTCAATTATTGTAAAAATAATCGAAAGTTAAGATACATAACAAAACAGACAGACTGTGAATTTAGTCCCAAGTAACCTAAATTTACAGTAAAAATCTAAGTTAATTTTTAAAATATTTAATATTTTTTCTTAAATTTTCTAGATATAAAAATATTTGTAAAAAATAGACCAAATAAAGCCCAAACACCAAGATATATTCCTTTATATCTTTAGTAATTTGTATTAAATCTTTGTTTTTAATAGCTATACACAACTTTTTAAACAGAGTTATCCCTATAAGATTTAAGAGTCTTCTAAAATTGTAGGTAAACATGATAAGTGAATTTTCTCCAAGTACCTTTTTTTTAGAACGAACTAGAAAATGATCCCAACCCAAAGTTCTTTTAATTGTTCCAAATGGGTGTTCAACGATTGAGCCTCTTTTTTTAACTATATCTCTTGCTTTTTTTGTATTCATTTTAGTAGTGTAGTTATCTATGATGCTTTCATTCTCCCATCTATACATTTGTTTATAATTTGTTTTATCTGATAAGCAATTTGGCTTTAAAGGGCAAGATTTACATATGGTACTTGACAATCTATAAACATCTAACATTCTTTTATCTCTTTGATATTGAGTATTGCTGTTAGCTAATATTTGATTATTGGGGCAAATATAACAATCCTCTTCATGATTATAAGTGAATTGATTCTTTGAGAACTTTGAATCTTTGATTTTCTTTTTTACTGCTGTATTTCTTAAAGGTACTATTGTTTCTATACCATCATCTACACATTTTTTAATCTCTACACTTGAATAATAACCTTTATCTGCTGTTACTATCCCCTCAGGATTATCTACTATCTCTTTAGATTTTACAGCCATATTGTGCAACTGGTCTAAGTCATGACCATTAGTAGATATATCTGTTGCAATAATAAATTTAAATGTATCATCAACTGCTATTTGTGAATTATACGCCATAAGATTATGTGCTGGTTTACTCATGACATTTGCATCTTTATCTGTTTTATTATGTTGCTCTTTACCTAAACTATCCAATAAATCTAAATCTTTATGTAGTTGTTCTTTTTTATCTTTTAAATTTTGAATATCATCTACAGATAATTGTATATTTGATTTTGTATCATCTTTATCGAGCGTATCTAAAAGCTCCATATAACTTTTTATCTCTTTATCTATTTTGTATAAATCATTCTTTACAGTCTTTTTCATAATCAATGTATTTTTAGAAGCATTTGCTCTTAAAAATGCTCCATCTACACCAACTAGTTCACCAGTTATTAGTTTTATATCTTTTAGTAAAATACTAAACTCTTTGAATATTGTTTGTAATGCTACTGGATTATCTTTACGAAAGTTTGCAATAGTTTTATAAGACGGAGTTAGTCCTTGTGTTAACCACATAAGTTCTATATTTCTTTTTATTTCTGTCTCTAGTTTTCTACTGCTTCTTATTTTATTTAAATATCCATAGATATATATTTTTAATAGTAGTTTTGGATGGAATGCAGGTTGTCCATCATTAATTAAACTTTTTTTGGTTTTTATTTTTAACTCTGATATATTTAAAATCTCAACATAAGATTCAATTGCTCTTGCTATATTATTTTCTTCAACTAACTCATCTAAACTTGGTGGAAATATCAGTTGTTGATTTCTATCTAATCCTTGTTTGTATATACCCATAAATTGCCCTTTAAATGTGCTGTATTATAACATTTTGGTGGTTTTAAGATGGTTATATTTAAGTGTTTTTATGTAGAATATTTTATATAAAATGAGATTGAGTTCTTTCACAGTCTCATTCAATTGCTACGTTCTTAGGGAAGGCGGCATCATATTTGATGCCTGTTCTTGCCTTTATTGTTGTATTCGAGGTTGTCGCTCGATATATATTTGACGCCCCAACTATTTGGGCATATGATTCGTCACTATTTCTA
>JBATTX010000020.1:0-19317 GCA_049670825.1 Arcobacteraceae bacterium
TAAAATTTATTTCGGAGAATGCAACATGGCAAAATTTATAAAAATACAAATGGAAGAAACTTATCAGATACCTGATGAGTGGGAATTAGTTACAAATGCAGAAGGTATCACAAAAATAAAAGTAAAAGAGAATGAATTTTACGACTTTGGAAGTATGCCTTACTGTTCATCTTCTTCTGAAGCTGATGAAGAGATGATGTTAACTCCAGAAGAGTATTTAGATTTACAATCAAATGGACTAGATATAATAGTTGCGAATACAAATATTTCTATAATTGATAATGAAGATGAGATTAAAGAGATTTTAGAGTTTGATGAAGAGTAGAGATTATAGTTTGTATGCTTTGAATAAAAATATACTATAATACGAAAAAATTTAAGGACTAATAATGTCAGATATAAAAAATGAACTAAAGCAAATTATAGTTGAAACAATGATACCTGAGAGTGAAGATTATTTAGAAGAATTACACTCAGGCTATGAGAATGAAACACTATCAGAGGAAGACCAAGAAACGATTAGGGATATGGAGTCTTTTTTAGTTGAACTTCAAAATATTTTACAACTGATTGAAGAAAACAAAATCACAGATGAAGAAGCCCAAGAGGTATATGAAAAAATCACTATAATGCTAAACGAACATGATGAGGAAAATCACTAAAATAGACTCAACTATTTGATTATTTGTTCAAATTAATTCTCTTTTAATTATGATATAATATATTTATATGACTATTTTAAAGATACTTTAACAGATAAAATGATTAAAGTTATTAACTTAAAAAATATATGTTTTAAGGAACTAAAAGATGACTTTTATCAAAAAAACACCAAATAGAATAATTGTAGTTCTCTTATATGCCCTGATTGGGATTTTGTGGATTACTTTATCTGATAATGTATTGCTCTATTTTATTAGAGACTTAGAAAAAATGAGTACTTATCAATCATATAAAGGATGGGCCTTTGTAGTCATTACTACATCCTTATTGTATCTATTACTTCAATGGTATGATAAGGGTCAACAGCTTTCTCAACTATTACTGGAAAGAAAGAAAAAAGAATTAGAAACAATCATTCAAGAAGCACCAAATCCAATTATATTACATAATGAAGAAGGAAATATCACCATGATAAATAAAGCATGGGTTGATATTTCTGGTTATACGCATGAGGATATACCGACGATTGATCGTTGGATAGAAACTGTTTATAAAGATGAAAAAAAACAAAAAAAAGTCAAAGAGCATATCTCACAGTTATATAAGATAACGAATAAGGTAAATGAGGGTACTTTTAAATTTTTCAATAAAAATAATAAAGAAATAATATGGCAATTTAATTCATCACCTTTGGGTCTAATTGATGGAAAACGTACAATTATTACCTCTGCTATGGATATTACAGAGTTAAAAGTAAGAGATAGCATTATTTTTGAACAATCAAAACTTGTATCAATGGGTGAAATGATAGGAAATATTGCTCACCAATGGAGACAACCACTTAGTGTAATATCTACAGGGGCAACCGGTTTACTAGTAGCAAAAGAGTTTAATACCCTCACTGACCAAGAATTTGATAAAACTTGTAATGCAATCAATGATAATGTACAATATTTATCGAAAACAATTGATGACTTTAAAAATTTTATTAAAGGGGAACGTAAAAAAGTTAACTTTAATCTTAGGGAAAATGTAAATAGTTTTTTACATCTCCTTGAGGGAACTATAAAGAACAATGAAATTCAAATAGTACAAGATATAAAAGCAGATATCAATATATTGGGATATCCAAATGAACTTATTCAATGTTTTATTAATATTTTTAATAATGCTAAAGATGCGTTTATTAATACCAAAGAAGAAAAATATATCTTTATATCAGCATCTATCAAAAATGATTATGTAGTTATTGTTATAAAAGATAATGCAGGTGGAATAATAAAAGAGGCATTACCTAAAATATTTGAACCTTACTTTACAACTAAACACAAAAGTCAAGGTACTGGGTTGGGTCTTCGTATGACATATAATTTAATTGTCGATGGAATGAGTGGAACTATTGAGGCACATAATGTAACATACGAGTATAATACTACACAATATACTGGTGCTGAGTTTGTTATATCGTTACCTTTTCATTGATTGTATACAATATCATTTAAGTCTCATTTTGGTTAATGATATAATTAGTAATTATAATTTATAATGAATAATATACTCAATAGTTACATTAAAAAAAGGAAAAAATATGTTAAAAAAATTTTCTATCAAACAAAAATTGATATTGTTAATGATGATTCCCCTTATTGTTGTAATAGTGCTATCTGGTGAGCTAGCGTATCAGTCTTATACAAAAAAAGCTTCTTTAGATAAGATTGAGCAAGTTGTAATACTTTCTACAAAAATTGGTGCATTAGTACATGAAACACAAAAAGAAAGAGGAATGACAGCTGGATATTTAGGAAGTAAGGGAACTAAATTTGTTACTAAACTACCACAACAAAGAGAAAATGCAAATGATAAAAAAATTATTTTATTAGATTTTCTCAAAAATTTTGATAGAACGAAATATGATGATGAGTTTCAACAGTTACTAGCTCAAAGTTTAGATCAATTAAGCAAAATCGAGACAATACGAAATAGTGTAACTTCTCAAACAATTTCTACAGGGGAAGCTATAGGATACTATACCAAAATGAATAGCTTGTTTCTAAATGTTATAGGTTCTTCTATTCATTTATCGCTGAATGCAAATCTTTCCCAAAAACTTACTTCATACACCAATTTTTTACTCTCAAAAGAAAGAGCAGGAATCGAAAGAGCAGTTGGTTCAAATACATTTGCAAGAGATAATTTTGGAATAGGGATGTCATCTAAGTTTATAAGTTTGGTTGCTCAGCAAGATGCATATGCTGATTCCTTTTTAAAGGTTGCTTCTCATGATGCAAAAGAATTTTTTAACACAACTCTTCAAGGTGATGCGGTTAATGAAGTAAAAAGAATGAGAGAAATTTTATTTTCTAAACATGAAAATTTTGGTATTGAAGCACAATATTGGTTTGATACTATTACTTCTAAAATCAATCTTTTAAAAAAAGTTGAAGACTATTTAGCACAAGAGATTTTAGAAGCAACACAAAAAGAAAATGATGCACTCTTTAATATAACAGTATTCTATGCTTTACTAAGTATCGTAGGGATTGCAGTAACATTGATATTATCAAGAACAATTGCTTTTACTATTTTATTTGAAGTAAAAGATTTACGAGATGAGTTAAATGACTTTTTTGCGTTTATTAATTTTGAAAAAGATGATTTAAATATTATGGTGATAGATTCAGATGATGAGCTTGGAAAAATGTCTCGAGTTATTAATGATAATATAGAAAAAACAAAACATAATATTAAGACAGATAAAGATCTTATACAAGAAACAATTCAAGTTGCAGATAGAATTAACAAAGGTCATTTAGGCACAAGAATAGAAAAACATTCAAACAATCCACAGCTTAATAATCTGAAAGATATTATTAACGAAATGCTAAATAATATGCAAAATAATATTGGCAAAGTGATGGATGTTTTAACATCATATTCAAAACTTGACTATAGACCAACGGTTGACAAAGGGGACCTTGAAGGAACACTTGCTACTTTATGTGAAGATGTAAATATTTTGGGTGATGCTATTACGAAAACATTAATGAATAATAAGCAAAATGGTCTTACATTAAAGCAAAGTAGTCAAACTTTATTAAATAATGTTGATATATTAAATAAAAATTCTAATTCAGCAGCAGCATCTCTAGAGGAAACAGCAGCAGCAGTTGAGGAAGTGACTAGTAATATAACTCTCACAACAAACAATATTTCACAAATGGCAAAAAATGCAACAGATGTAATAAAAGCATCAGAGATAGGAAATAAGCTAGCAAATGATACAACTCAAGCTATGGATGAGATAAATGATGAAGTGACAGCAATTAAAGAAGCTATTACTATAATTGATCAAATTGCATTTCAAACAAATATTTTGTCACTAAATGCTGCTGTTGAAGCTGCAACTGCAGGTGAAGCTGGAAAAGGTTTTGCTGTAGTTGCTCAAGAGGTTCGAAATCTTGCAGCAAGAAGCGCTGAAGCTGCAAATGAGATAAAACAATTAGTAGAAAATGCAACAGCAAAAGCTAATAGTGGTAAACAAATATCTGATCAAATGATTCATGGTTATACAGACTTAAATACAAGTATTAGCAAAACTACAAGTTTGATTGAAGATGTTGAAACAGCTTCAAAAGAACAACTATTAGGAATCAAACAAATTAATAATGCAGTTAATTTACTAGATCAGCAAACACAACAAAATGCATCAATTGCAAGTCAAACATACGATGTAGCAATAAATACAGACAAAATAGCGCAACTTGTAGTCGAAGATGCGGATCAAAAAGAGTTTAGAGGAAAGTAGTAAATAGTAGTATATTACTGCTCTTAAGCACTGTTGGCTTTTGAAATAAACAATATTTATCTTAAATTATCTAAAACAGTGCTTACTTTTTAGATAATTTAGATACACTGTATCCAATGAAAGATGATTCTAGTTACATCTTTAAGTCTGCTTTATTTTGATGACTCCTTGTTGATAGTAAATCTTACCTAAAAATTAAACTTATTATTAGATTTTCGACCACTATAATTTATTATGGTGTAATTAACAAAAAAAGGATTCTCATGGCAGAATTAGTAAATGGAACAGTAAAATGGTTCAACAGTGAAAAAGGTTTTGGATTTATCGAGCAAGAAAATGGCGGTAAAGACGTATTTGTACATTTTAGACAAATTAACGGTAACGGATATGATAGAACATCATTAAATGATGGTCAAAAAGTTACTTACGAAATCGGTGAAGGTGAAAAAGGTCTTCAAGCAGAAAACGTTACAGGTCTGTAATCTTTCTTCTGAGCAGATATTTTTATCTGCTCCCTTTTAACTTTCTACTCAATCTTATAAAAAACTTCCAAACTTCTACAAAATATCAACCCTTTATCTCATACAAATATCGCCAAGCAATTGCAATAAGAAATGCAACACCTGCTATTGATGTGGCTACATCATTATTATTTATATCTGTACTAAATCCAATAAAATAGTTAATCCCAAGCACAATGAGTGTTGAGAACAACATAATTCCTATAAGGGAAACAGATACAAGAATTATGTTTTTAAGTGCTGTGTTTTTCAAAATATATTAGATGTAAATAGTGTTTTACTATTTAAAATCTGCAATATGTTGTGCTAATGCTTCAATCTCTTGGTCGCTCAATGCTGATGCTTGTGCTTGCATAACACCTTTCATAGCTCCACCATATGTACCAGCTTTATATCCTTTTAATGCTTCTTCAATTTGTGAGGCATTCCAATCTTTGATGACAGCTGATTTATTTAACGCTTTTTTCTCTGCATTGAGTCCATGACATGATGAACATTTTTTGTAAAGGCTTTGAACAGTAGGGATAGAAGTTATTGTTTCTAATTTTTTTACTGTTGGTGTGATTGCTTCTGCTTTTTTTACAATTGGTTCTGCATTATCAGTTTTTGATGGTACCGTTTTTTCTACTTGGGTGTTAGTTTTAGGTGTTTTTTCATTATCGTTACAACCACTATAAATGAGTGAAATCGCTGTTATACTTAAAAGAAGTTTTTTACTAATCATTTTTTATCCTTGATATATATTGAGTTAATTGTATTATATTAGCATACTTAAATTAATCAAACAACACTTTTTATATAGTAGTTATTGTTTTGTTCTTCTAATTTAAGTTCAATATCAAATACCTTTGAAAGATTTCTCGAATTTAATATCTCATTTTTCTTTCCTTGTTTGAAAATAGTTTTATTGTGTACTAGGGCAACATGTGAAACCTCTTCAAAAATCTCTTCTATATGGTGTGTTACTAATATAATAGAAGCTTTTTTTGAAAGTTTTCTAATAAGTTGTATAAAGTTATATTGTGCTTTGATATCA
This sequence comes from Arcobacteraceae bacterium, assembly GCA_049670825.1. Lineage (GTDB taxonomy): Bacteria > Campylobacterota > Campylobacteria > Campylobacterales > Arcobacteraceae > JAIOSF01. The sequence goes on from JBATTX010000020.1 coordinate 6,026, forward strand.
AGTCCAACTGTGGGTTCATCTAAAATAAATGCTCTTGGATTATGTATAAGTGCACGACCTATAATGGATCTTCGTAATTGCCCTGTACTCATAGCGGATACTCTTTTATCTTTAATATGCATAATTTCAAGGAATTCTAAAACTTCTAGCGCTTTTTGATGCTGTTGTGGTGTGAAATCTTGGTGTTTAAAAACACCAATAGTACTAAAGTATCCACTTAAAATAACTTCATAAGCTGTTAAAAATTTTCCATGAGTGTCAAAGTAATTATGTAAATCATTTGTAACAATACCAAGATTTTTTTTTAGATCAAAAATACTCCACTTTGATTGACCAAAAATCTCTTTTTTAAAGGGGTATTTTGTATTTGGGTAAAGATCATTGGAGAAAAGTTTTATGAGAGTTGATTTGCCACTTCCATTTGCACCTAAAATAACCCAGTGCTCATTTTCGTTTATAGTAAGATTGATATTTTCTAATACAGGTTTAACATCATAACTTACATAAATATTTTCAAAATTTATAATATTGTGTGGCATAGTTTCTCCTTCTAAAATATAACTGATTAGCTCTCTTTATTTTTTACAGTATGAACATATACTATAAGTGCAAAAAAGATAGCAGATGTTATTCCTAAAGTCATTGTCATCATAGCTTCTTCAGGTATTGTATCTAAAAGAATTAATTTTCGTATTACGACAACAAATCCAATTTCTAAAAAGGTTAATGCATAATCATATCCATTTTTGATAAAAAGCGTTTTGACAATTGCAATTACAATGAGTGTAAATAGACCATCAGTTAATATCACTTTAATTGATTGAAAGTCCAATGCTCCTTGTGTAATGGTAAGCGATATGATTTTATGCGACAAACTCATGATGCAAATAAATAGATACAACATCATCGTAATAATAAAAATATATTTTAATAAATTAATGAGTTGTAATAAAACTTTATCAATCTTATCTAAATGACTAAGTTTCTTAGTTATTTTGCTCAGTAGTGTAGGAGTAGGAGACTTTGGTGTTTCTTTCATAGCTAAATCTTCCATTTCAAATTTTTCGAATACTATCATACTAAAACTTAATATGAATAGTAAAATATTGCAGAAAATATCTTAGTTTTTTAATCGTTTATAAAATAGCGACAAATAGATCCCAAGAGCAATTGCTAGTGCCCCTAAAATATGGTAGTGCATTAATCTTTCGCCTAAAAATATATAAGCTAATATTGTTCCAAATATTGGCATAAGATGTACAAACTGTCCTGTTTTTGAAGCACCTATATGATCTATTCCATAATGCCAAAAATAATATGATAGACATGAAGTAAAAACAGAAATATAAAAAAATGCAAGATAGTTTTTTTCAAGAACTTCTATTTGATGATGAAAACTATACCCTTGGTATAAATAAAAAGGAAGTAACAGTAAAAATCCACAAAATACAATAGTTGTAAAAAATTCAAAATTATTGAGCTCTTTAGGTCTAAATTTTACACATATAGAATAAACTGCCCAGCTTATAGCAGATATAATAATCAAGAGATCTCCTTGATTAAAATGAAGTTTTAAAATATTCGAAAAGTCACCTTTTAAAACTAAAAATATCACACCTATAGTAGACAATACAATTCCAAAAGTTTGATGTACTAAAATTCTTTGTTTGAGTATCACAAATGATAAAAAAAGTATCAAAATAGGAACTATTGAGTTTATAATCAAAGCATTTGTAGATGTTGTATATGAAAGGGCAATATATAAAATAGTATTGTAAAGAGATATCCCTAATCCTGCTAAAAAGAGTAAGATAAGATAGTGCTTTTTAAATACACTCATGATATTTTTAAAACGAACGATAAAAATAGGGGATACAATAATAACTACAAAAAACCATCTAAAAAAAGCAAGCTCAATAGGTGTTATATCATCTTTTATATATCTTCCTAATACAAAATTACCTGACCAAAAAAGTACACATAAAATTAGTAAAAAATATGTTTTCATCTAAAGGCTTAATTTTTTATCAATAGCTTCCGCTAGTTGATGCACCGTCATTGCATAATAAGCACTGTGGTTATATCGTGTAATTACATAAAAATTTTTAGCTGCATACCACAATTCATCATATTTGTGTTTACTGAGTTTAATAAGTCTTACTGGGTCTTTATAGTTCCAATTTTCATCTTTAGGTTTGATACCATCTAACTCTTTTCTCTCATAAGTTGTGTTATATCCAGTCTTATACTCTTTAAAACGTGTTCCTTCGTAAGATACTCGTGTGGCTACCTCTTCCCCTTCTTTCCACCCATTTTCTTTAAGGTAGTATGCAATACTTGCAATTGCATCTTGAGGATGCTGTAGACTTACTTTTCCATCTTTATTAAAATCTATACCATATGCTTCATAACTACTTGGCATAAATTGTCCTAGCCCAATTGCCCCTGCGTATGAGCCTTTTATATTTTTGGGATTAAATTTTTGTTTAAAAGAAAGTTGTATAAATTTTGCGAGCTCTTTTTTAAAAAAATCTGACCGTCTATTTTTTTCAAAAGCTAAAGTGGTGAGTGTATCAAAAACTGGATATTTCCCAACATTGCCACCATAAACCGTTTCGACTCCTATAATAGCGGCAATATATTCAGCAGGTATACCATATTCTTTTTCCACTTTCTCAAAAGTAGTACGGTATTTTTTTAAAAAAGAGATTCCTTGAGAGATTCTTTTTTTTGTAACTTTATACTTAACATAACGATCCCATGTTCCATGTAAAGGATACTTTTCTTGCAACGCTTTACTTTTTTTCGTTGTTGGCTTAGCAAATATTCTTAAAGGTGTTTTTTGTACTTTTACATCTGAAAATAACTTAGTTAAATAAGAGCGTTTAAAATTATGCTCTTTTACCATGTTGTCAATAAACTCTATTGATTCTTGATTGTGGTTATAATTTTTTGCTTGAAGTGCGATTGCGAAAAAAAAGATGAAAAAAGTAAAAAATTTCAATGTTACCTCACCTTCTTGTTTGTATCTACTATTTTCTTAGCTACAATACGTGCTATATTTCTATAAAAAATAGCATAAACATTTCCATGCTGACCTAGTTGGTATTCATTGATTGTAAAACCAATAAGCACATTTTCATCTGAATTAGTAACGCACGAAGCTGTTCTCTCTTCGTTTAAAATAGCTTGCATCTCTCCAATTACAGAACCAACAGGCAAAGTTGTGATCGTTTTGGTTATTCCAAATTCATCACGTAGATTTACTTTTATACTTCCTGCTAAAAGATAATATATATTTGGATCTTTTGTATCTCCTTGTCTAAATACAAGTTCATGTCTATTGAATTTTTTAAATATAATATCTTTTATTAAAATTTTAATTTGGTATTCTGTTAAATCAGTAAATATACTAATTTTATCTTTTACACGTATAAGTTGTTCGAGTGCTTCTTGATCTATCATTTTATTTCCTTTTAGAACTCAAAATCTTTTAAGTTTCCAATCTCAGGATATTTTCCCATTTTTTCGCGTATAAGCATAGTAAGACGGTCATTTGTATATGCAACATCAAAAATCTCTAAAGCTTTGATAAGGTCACCTAACTTCGTAAATCCATGATTAATAGGTGAGAAAGAGGAGTTTTGCTTAATATAAAGCCCTATATCTTTTACATCACTCCAGTCATGCTCTTCACTTGTTTGGTGAACTGCATTGATAATAAACTTTTTGAGTTTTGTATCTTTTTTTATATCGTAGTTTTTTCCTCTATATTCACTTGTTGATTTATACTCGTCAAGAGGATTTGTTTCTACATCTTCAAGTTTTGAGATAGGTGTTTTAGTTGAAAGGTTTTCAACATAGATAAATTGAGAACAAGCATTTGTAAATGCAGTGGGAGTTTTCTCTTCCCCATACCCATATACTGTTAAACCATTTGCCAAGATTCTGGTTACTATTGGAGTGAAGTCACTATCACTGGTTACTAGGGCTACCCCTTTGAGCTCTTTTGTATATAAAAGATCCATGATATCAATAATCATAGCAATATCAGTTGCATTTTTCCCTTGAGTGTATGCAAATTGTTGTATTGGTTGAATATTGTATTGTTGAAGAAGTCTTTCCCATCCAATGAGTTTTTTATCTTTCCAGTTACCATACGCACGGCGTATATTTACTGTTCCGTATTTTGCTATATCGTTAAAAATATCTTCAGCATATTTGTGACTTACATTATCGCAATCAATTAAGATGGAGATATTTTTTTGTTCATTGTTCATTTGTTTCTTTCTTGGTTTCTTTAGTTAAGAGTAAATAATGTTTTAAGTATATCATTATTATTTTTTTTTGCATCTTTTAAATCAATAATAACTTTACCCAATGCAATTTTAAAATCTCTATCTTGTAAAATAGGGGAGTTTTGACGTAAAGCATGTATATGTTTTTTTGTTTTTTCGATTATTAGATTTTTATCCATTTCAGATTCCTCTTTAATATAAAAGTGTAACCAATCCGAACCTTTTTGTCAATATAAACAGAGGCTAATAATTATTATATATTTTTAATAAATCCTAATACGCTTACTATTTGTAAAGAGTTATTAATAAATAAATTAGTAAAACAATGATAAAATAATTAAAGTATCATCTATGTATTAAAAAAAACCTAAATGGAATTAGGTACTGAAAAAGGGTAAAAAGTAAATGCTAAAGAAACTGTTTAAAAAAGACTTTAACAATCATAATTTTATGCAAGAATTATTGCAGCCAAATCCTAAATTTAAATGGTTGGAAGAATCATTAACATACACAACAGTTGATATTAATCATGTGGATGAAAATAATAACACACCGCTTATGACAATGCTACTTAAATCAAGTTATAAATCAGCATTATGGCTTATTGATAATGGTGCAGATACCACATTAAAAAATAAAGATGGTAAAGGTCCTATTGATATTGCTATTTATAAAAATCAAATAGAGATAGTTGAAGAACTTTTAAAGTTAAAAAAATTAGATATTGATCAAAAAGATGAATACGGAAGAAGTTTACTTCAAAATATTATTGTCTCTGGTAATCATCAAATGGCAAAAATACTTATTAAGTGTGGCGCGAATATTAATACCCTAGATAACAAAGGGAAACATATTCTATACGATGCATTATCGTATGGTGACCCTGTTTTTGTAAGACATCTTTTAACATATAAAAATATAGAGTTAAATGATATTGATAAAGATGGTAATACATTAATGCAACATCCTCAAATTGAGCAAGATGATACTCTTGCAAAAGATTTATTGATTGCTGGTGCAGATCCAACTATCTTAAATGCAAAAGGGGAATCATACCTTTATAAAACTGCATTAAGAGGAAAAGAAGCTGATGATATTATTGATATAGCACTTGCTCATGGTGCAAATGTAAACGCAAAAACAACATTAGACAATACTATTATGATGCAGTTGGTATTAGTTGCTTCAAAATTGCCAGCAAAAAATAAAAAATTAAGAGATGAACTTTTACATACTGTAAGTAAGATGCTTGAGCATAAAGGTGATATAAATGCCTTAGATTCAAAGGGAGAATCTGGATTATTTAACGCAGTTGCATTAAGAGATGAATCACTTATTAAATTTTTACTTCATGGAAAGATTAATACCAATATACAAAATCCAATGGGACAAACAGTATTGGAGTATTTAGTATATGATGGGATGGAGTATTCAAATCTTATTCAACTTCTTCTTGAATATGGAATTGATCCAAAACTAAAAAATAAAGATGGACAAACTGTATATGAGGTTTTAACAAACCTTATTTTGCACAAAGAGGGAACACTTTTATTAAAAGATGAGCATTTGATAAAACTTTATGATCCTGATGCTTTATATTTTAATGTAGTTCAGTTATTATTGGAGCATGAAAAAGTAAATGAAGGTGAAAAATTCATTTTAAATTTATTAGATTCTACGGGTGATCCACTGTTTTTTAAACCATTGATGTATGATAATTTTGCACTATTTAGTTTATATACACGATATGCAATAAATCTTCACCAACTAAATAAACAGCACTATAATATCTTTTTTGCTTACGTCTTAAGAATTTTTGAAAATAATCAAGCAACAGCTTCGATATGTAAAAACTTTCAAAATAATATAAGTAGTTTAATTAGTAGAAAAGTTGATAAAGATTTTAAAGATTCATTAGGTTGGACAATACTACATAAAGTATTAGCAACTGAGTGTAATATAAAGCTTTTTAAAATTTTAACAGATGTAGTAAAATTTGACTATAAAATCACAGATAACCTTGGAAGAACAGTAATACACAACGCAGTATGGCATGACAATATAGAGGTAATAAAAATTATCAATAAAATTGCTCCAGGAAGTATTAATATTGAAGATACTTATGGTATCACACCAATTTATTATGCGGCACTTTTAGGACATAAAATTTTAGTATCTCAATTTTTTGATTTAGGTGCTACAATTACAACAAAAGGTCCTATTAATATTAAAGCTATTAAAAAATTCAAACCAATGTTAAAAAATTTAGAAAAATTAAAAATTGATGTGGATGATTTAGCACTGGCCCACAGAATGGACAGTTTAATACAAGAGATAGAACGAAAATTTGGGGTTTAAGAAGAAAAAGTAGATTTTATTTTATAAAAATAAAGGATGAGTTATGAAACTAAATTATGATGTATCGAAACTAATTAGACTAATCAAATCTCTTCCAATAGCAATAGCTATAATATTTTCATGTATTACAACCTATCTTGTTGTAAATAATAATATTGAAAAACATCAAGAAACTATTAAAAACCTCAAAGCAGATTTCTTAAAAAATCAAAAGACAATTATTCAAAAAGAAGTACTCCGTACTGTAAAACAGATTAACTATCAAAAAAATCTTGCAGAAAAAAAGCTTAAGGATGATATTAAAACTCGAGTTGAAACTGTTACAAAAATTATTCATAATATTTACAATGAAAATAAAGATAAAACAGAACAAGAGATTAAAAAACTTGTAAATGATGCAATTAGACCTATACGATTTAATGAGGGACGAGGTTATTTTTTTATTTATGCAATGAATGGGATAAATATTCTTCATGCTACAACCCCTGAATACGAAGGGAAAAACTTGTGGAATGTAAGAGATCAAGATGGTTCTTATACTATACAAGAACTTACTAATATAGCCAAGATGAAAAAACAAGGGTATTTTACATGGTATTGGTCAAAACCTACAGTTAATGGTAAATTATCAAAAGATATGTATAAAAAAATAGGCTATGTTCAATATATTTCTGAATTAGATTGGTTTGTAGGAACTGGTGAATATGTCGTTGATTTTGAAAATAATATAAAGAAAGAGCTTATAAAAGAGATTCAAGAGATACGATTTGGTAAAAATGGATATATTTTTATGCATCAATACGATGGATTATGTTTGACTAATATCGATACAACACAAATAGGAAAATATAATATCAATGTACAAAATGACAAAGGTCAATTTATTTTAAAAGATATAATTGATATTGCTAAAAAAGGCTCAGGTTTTATAGAGTATGAAGGGGTGAAGAATCCATTTACAAAAGTAGCAGAAAAAAAACTATCATATGTTGTAGGAATGGATGATTGGCAATGGCAAATAGGAGCTGGCACGTATATTGATGAGATAAATAGAGTCGTAGTAGAAAAAGAGTTAGAGTTTAAAGAGAAACTTTATTCTTCCATTATTAGTATTATTATTTCAAGTATTATTTTAACCTTGATACTTATTTATATAATGTTAAAACTTTTAACAGTAATAGAAACAGAATTTGCAAAATATGAAAAAGCATTAAGTGACCATATACATGAAAGTCATAAAAAAGATAAACTTCTTTCAGAACAAGCCAAACTTGCTTCGATGGGGGAGATGATTGCAAATATTGCTCACCAGTGGAGGCAACCACTTTCAGTAATCTCCACAGCAGCAACAGGTATGAAGATGCAAAAAGAGTTTGGATGTTTACCTGACCATATTTTTAATAACTCTTGTGATGCTATTAATAACAATGCACAATATCTTTCAGCGACTATAGATGATTTTAAAAATTTTATAAAAGGAAATAATAAAAGCATCTCTTTTGATGTATCTCAAACAATTAATAGTTTTTTGCATCTTGTGGAAAGTTCTATTAAAACACATAATATAGAAGTAATATTAGATTTAGAAGAGAATCTCATAGTAAAAGGTCATGAAAATGAGGTCACACAATGTTTGATGAATATTTTTAATAACTCTAAAGATGCTCTTCATGATAATAAGATAAAACACAAAGAGTTTTCTATCTCTACAAAAAAAGATAATGAATTTTTTATTATAGAGATAAAAGATAATGCAGGTGGGATACCAAAGGATGTACTTCCTAAAATATTTGAACCTTATTTTACTACAAAACACAAATCCCAAGGAACAGGACTAGGACTTCATATGACGTACAATTTGATTACTGAAGGGATGAAGGGGACAATTGTCGCATCTACTGTTGCGTACAAAGATAAAAATAATCAAAATGTAAAAGGGGCATTATTTACAATAACCCTTCCAATACAACATACATAGGAAAAAAATGGATAAAACTGTAGTTATTACTGGTGGAGGAACGGGTGGGCACTTAAGTGTTGCCAAATCTTTTATAGATGAGTTTCATAATAGAGGATACAAAGTTATTTTTATAGGTTCAACAAAAGGACAAGATAAGCAATGGTTTGAACACTATGAAAAAATCTCACAAAGTTATTTTTTAGATACAAAAGGTGTGGTAAATCAAAATATTTTAGGAAAATTCAATTCCCTATTTATGATCTTTAAAGCAGTTTTAAAATCGATTCAAATAATCAAACGAAATAATGTATCTAAGGTGATTAGTGTAGGTGGTTTTAGTGCCGCAGCAGCTAGTTTTGCTGCATTTTTTACAAAAACTGATTTTTATATACATGAACAAAATTCAGTGATGGGAAGACTTAATAAAATCACTGCAAAATATGCAAAAGAGGTTTTTAGTTCTTATTTAGAATCTTCAAAAGTAAAAGATTATCCTATTAGTGAAATTTTTTTTCAAAGCTCTCGTGTGCGAAAAGAGCTAAAAACAATTATATTTTTAGGTGGCAGTCAAGGTGCACGAGCTATTAATAATTTTGCCCTTCAAATTGCCCCAAAACTTCATGCAAAAGGGATCAAAATCATTCATCAAACTGGAAAAACTGATTTTGAAAAGATCAAAAAAGAGTATGAAAAGTTAGAATTAGATGTAGATGTTTTTGATTTCTCTACAAAACTTTTAGAGAAGATGACACAAGCAGATTTTGCAGTAAGCCGTTCTGGTGCTTCTACATTATGGGAGCTTGTAGCTTTAGGGATTCCCACTTTTTTTATTCCCTTTCCTTCTGCTGCTGCAAATCATCAGTACTTCAATGCAAAATATCTTGTAGACAACGATTTATGCTTTTTACAAGAAGAAAAGAAACTTGATGAAAGCTATTTTTTTGAATGTTTAGAAAAAAATTTAGAAGAGAAAAGTATTAAACTTATAGATACGATTCATAAAGATGCAGTTAAACATATAGTTGATATCATAGAATAATATGTGTGGAATAGTAGGAACAAATTTCAATTTTGGTGTTGATTTTTTAAGTGTAACAAATCTTATGAAAAGTAGAGGACCAGATAATACATCTATTAAACAATTTAAAAACAGTTTTTTAGGACATACAAGATTAAGTATAGTAGATTTGGATGATGAAGCAAATCAGCCTATGCAATTTGGTGATTTAGTTATCGTTTTTAATGGTGAAATATATAACTATGATGAACTGAAAATTTCAGAGAATTTAGAGTGTATCACCTCAAGTGATACAGAAGTTTTGATACGACTTTATGAAAAATATGATACTGAGTTCTTGGATCTTTTAAATGGTGCATTTTCATTTTGTATTTATGATATATCAAACGATAAATATTTTTGCGCTCGTGATAGGTATGGTAAAAAACCATTTTATTATTATGCAAAAGAGAATAAATTTATTTTTGCAAGTATGATAAAACCTATTATCTCTCTACTTGGATTTACCCCAAAATTAAATAAAATTGCTTTATCTCAGTATTTACAATATTTTGTACCACTTACTCCAAATACATTTTATACAGATATAAATAAGCTAGCAGCTGGTAGTTATCTACTTTTTGAAAATGGAAAACTACAAAGTAAAAAGTATTATAAAATAAAAACATATAAAAAAATAACAGATGAAGAAACAGCACTTAAAAATATAGAAGATACTTTATACAATAGTGTAGAACAAAGACTCAAATCAGATGTTGAAGTGGGCACACTTTTAAGTGGAGGCATAGACAGCAGTTTAATAAGCACAATCTACTCACAAATAACAAACCATAAAATAAACACATTTAGTGTAGGATATAAAACACATACAAAATATAGTGAACTTCCTTTTGCGAATCTTGTAGCTAAGAATATCAATAGTAATCACACAGCATTGGAGATCTCACAAAATGATTTTATAAACTCTTTAGATGAAGTGTTTGAAAATCTTGAAGAACCACATGCTGATCCTGCTGCAATTCCTCTTTATCTTTTAACAAAAAAGATAAATGAGCAGGGTATTAAAACTGTTCTCAGTGGAGAGGGCAGTGATGAGCTATTTTTAGGATATGATAACTATGCGAAGTTTTTAAAGTATTATGAGTTTGAAAAAAGTTTAGATGAGAAACAAACAGCATTTTTAAATGAGATTATTTCGTCAATGGGTGGTAATAAAGAAGCTGAATATTTACGAAGAGTTGTAAAAAAAGAGAATATATATAATAGCTTTGGAGAAATATATACTTCAAGTCAAAGAAAAAAGCTTTTAAAAAAAGTAGCCACTTTTAAGTCTGAAACACCAAAAAAAGATCCAGTAGATTGGATGAGTTATATTGATACAAAAATTTGGTTAGGTGAAGCACTTTTAAGTAAAGTAGATAAGATGTGTATGGCAAATTCTGTAGAAAACAGAAATCCATTTCTAGATTTTAGGCTTGTAGATACTGCTTTTTCGATAGAAAGTAACTTAAAAGTAGGCGATACCAATAAATATTTATTAAAAAAATTAGCTTCAAAATATATTCCAAATGAGATAATTCATCGTACAAAAAAAGGATTTAATAGTCCATTTAATGAATGGTTGTTTTTGGAGTATAAAGAGAAGCTACTTCTTGATATAAAAAAAGTTAATGATGCTACAAACCTATTTAATGAGAGTTATATAGAGTTTATTTATAACAATGCTAAAACAAATAAACTCAAACAACACTTTTATGCATTATGGCATTTTTGCCGTTGGTATAATAAAGTTTACTTATAAAAAAAGAAACAAAGAGTATTAATAATAGTTATAATAAATAAAACAAAATTATGATTATGATAACTTAGTATAATAGTTTAAGATTTTTTTTAAATTATTTGCACTATACTAACACTGTGATAAATCACACTCCTTAAAAACACTCATTTATTGCTTGAGTAGCATTTGAAGCTAGAGCCGATACACCTTTAGCTTGAATGCATAAACTCAAAACAAAACTCCCAAAATACAATAGGAATGAAAATGAATACAGAACCATCATTAAATAAGATTGACGATTATAACAATAATGAATCAAAAGAGAAAAGAAATACAGTTCGATTAGTAGTGTTATTTTGTTTAGCTGTAGGTATTATTTATGGAATTGCAAAATACAACTATAATGGTTCTGATGATTATGTAGGCACAAAAGAGCAACCAGGTATAAATATACCAAATAATTAATATAGTATTGACTTATTAAAAATAAAAAGATAAAATTCTAACATATAGTTATAATTAATATATTATAAACTTATGTAAAAGGATTTTATATGCAGGAAACAACTCAAATCAAAAGATTACAACACTTTCCTATCATGATGTATGCAATTGTGATGGGGATGAGTGGTCTTACTATTACTTACCAAAAAGCACATCAATGGTTACATATTTCAGAATTATTTGGAATTGTACTTCTGTATCTTACTACTTTTATATTTGTAGGAATAAGCTTTTTTTATATTCAAAAAATTTTCAAATATCCAGTTGATGTACAAAAAGAGTTTTCTCATCCTGTAAGAATCAATTTTTTTGCAGCTGTATCGATCTCGATGATTATGTTATCAATTATTTATAAAGAGTATAATCCAACTGTTAGTGCACTATTTTGGTATCCCGGAGCAATATTACACTTTTATTTAACGATGCACACTATAGCATTTTGGATAAATCAAAATCAACAATTAGACCATTCAAATCCAGCGTGGTTTATACCAATAGTTGGAAATGTTTTGATTCCAATAGGTGGCTTTGGATTTGTAAGTAATGAAATATTAATCTATTTTTTTAGTGTAGGGATGTTTTTTTGGTTTGTTTTATTTGCTATTATATTTAATAGAATTATTTTTCATAATCAATTGGCAACAAAATTTATGCCAACACTTTTTATCTTGATTGCACCACCTGCTGTTGGCTTTATTGCTTACTATAAGATGTTTGGTGTGATTGATACATTTGCAACATTTTTATTTAATATAGCCGTTTTTTTTACATTATTAGTTGCATTTATGTACAAAAACTTTTTAAAAATACAATTTTTTATCTCTTGGTGGGCATTTGTTTTTCCTGTTGCAGCTATGGCAATTAGTACTATGCTGATGTATCATATTTTTGGTGGATTATTGCTTTTAACAGTATCTTACTTAATGGTGATGGTTACGACAGTTATTGTGTCAATTGTTTTTTATCAAACACTTAAAAATATGACAAATCAAAATATATGTGTGCAAGAATAGTATGAAAAAGTTTATTTATCCCATTTTACTTTTTTCTATAGCATATCTTTTAATCGGTAGTATTTATGATGAGATGACAAAAGATAAGACACCAGGAAAAGCAAAACGTTTGGAGTGCCAAAAAAGGGTAACAACTTTTGAAAAGGCTTTTGATAATACTGAAATAGTATTAGCTCAAAAACAAGTCGAATCCGAAAAAATAGAGTTTACATCAACTATAGAAAAACCAAAGTACACAGCTTCAATTCTAGAAAAACAGATCTCTTTAGAAAAGCTTGATGAGATATTTGGAAAAGCTTTGCAAGGTTATTTCCAAAAGACAAATAGTGTTGATACTAGATATACCTATTCATACTATATT
>JBATTX010000021.1:0-11753 GCA_049670825.1 Arcobacteraceae bacterium
TTGAAATATTTTTTTGTTAGTATACTCAAAGTATCTTTTATCTTAATGAATAGTTAAAGTTAGCATATTTAGGGGTGGATTTTAGATTTGATTTAACAAATAAACATATTCCAAATTTACTTTAATAGCCTAATATTGTGCGGTACATATTATCGTAACTCATAAACTGCTTGAGAACCACGACCATACTCGTGAATTAAATTACCACGAATTTCATATTTCGCTTGAGAACCACGACCATACTCATAAATTCTTTTTCCATCGTATTCATTACCCATAATTTTTCTCCTGTAGCATAATTATGTATTAGTATTCATTTTATATAAAATACCCTTAAATGTGAAAGATAAACATACATACAAAATGTTGTTTTATGGATTTGGTAGAAAGTAGCTATGTTTGTTGAAGTGAAGTGTGAGAAAAGAACTCTTGGACATGAAGTCCAAAAGTAATATTTTAAAGTTGTTTTTCTAAATAATACCCAGTATAACTTTTTGTTTCTTTATGAGTAGCTGCCACCTCTTCTGGTGTACCTTGTGCGATGATTTGACCACCTTTTGCACCACCTTCGTAACCAATATCTATAACATAGTCTGCATTTCTTACTACATCTAGGTTGTGTTCTATTACTATCACACTATTTCCTAAATCAACAAGATGATGAAGCACTTGTGTAAGTCTATCTACATCTGCAAAGTGAAGTCCTGTTGTCGGTTCATCCAGTACATATAGAGTGTTTCCTGTATCTCTTTTAGATAACTCTTTAGTGAGTTTGATTCTTTGTGCTTCACCACCACTTAAAGTAACAGCATTTTGACCTAAAGTGATGTATCCAAGTCCTACATCAAGTAAAGTTTTGAGTTTTGCATGTAGTTTAGGAACTTTTACAAAAAATTCAAATGCTTCATCAACTGCCATATCTAAGATATCTGCTATTGATTTACCTTTGTAGAGTATCTCTAGTGTTTGAGGATTATATCGTGCTCCATTACAATCTTCACATTTCACCATAATATCTGGTAAAAAGTGCATCTCTATTTTGATCTCACCTTCCCCTTGACATTTTTCACATCGTCCACCTTTTACATTGAAACTATATCGCCCTATTGCGTATCCTCGAAGTTTACTTTCTTTTGTTTCTGCAAATAGTTTTCTAAGGTCATCCATAAGTCCTGTATATGTCGCTGGATTTGATCTTGGTGTTCTTCCTATTGGGCTTTGATCAAGGTAGATAACTTTATCAAGTTTTTCAAGTCCATCGATACTCACACCATCAATTTTTGTAACTTTTCGAGCATGGTTTAAAAGCTCTTTTGCTACAGGTAAAAGTGTATGTAAAATAAGTGAAGACTTTCCACTTCCACTTACCCCTGTGATTGCACAAAGATTTTTTAGTGGGATCTTTACATCAAGATTTTTGATGTTGTTTAGGTTTACATTTTTAATCTCAATAAACTCTTCTTGTGGTCTTCGTTTGTAGTATTTAATTTGTTTTTTTCCATTAAGATATTGAGCTGTAAGTGTATTAGACTTAAGGAGCTGTTTCATAGTACCACTAAAAACTACTTCTCCACCATATTTTCCTGCATTTGGACCAATATCAACGATGAAATCAGCTGCTTCCATAGTCTCTTGATCGTGTTCTACAACGATTACAGTGTTCCCTTTTTGTTGTAAAGCTTTAAGGGTCTTTATAAGCTTTTCAGTGTCTCTCTCGTGAAGCCCAATACTTGGTTCATCTAGTACATACATAACCCCAGTTAAACCACTACCAATTTGCGAAGCAACACGTATTCTTTGTGCTTCTCCACCTGAGATAGTTCTAGCATCTCGTCCAAGTGTTATATACCCTAGTCCTACATCATGTAAGAAAAATATTCTATCTCTTACCTCTTTTAAAATAGGTGCTGATATCATTCTTTCTTGCTCATTAAAGTACTCAAAATTTTTATCATCTTGAAAAAATGCATGAGATTGTTCAATCGGCATATCTAAAATATTTGCTATACCTGATTGTGCAACTTGAACAGCTAGAGAGGGAGCTTTTAGTCTATGTCCATTACATACATCACACACTTTTTCCGTCATATACGCATCCATCTCTTTTTCATCTTTTACCATATCGTAGGCTAATTTGATAACACCTTCCCATTTTCTAGTAAGTTTGTGTCTTTTCCATGTAAATACAGCCTCTTCTACTCCTCCGTTGAGTATCTTCCCTCTTTCATGAGGTTCTAGCTCTCCAAATGGAATAGTTGTATCAATATCTGCTGCTTCACAGTAGGCTTGAAGCATTTTAAAATAATATCCTTTATTGAATCCATAAATAACTTTTATAGCACCATCTTCGATACTAATATCATTATTTATAACTTTTTTCATATCAAGGGTAAAACGAATACCTAGTCCATCACAACTCGTACAAGCACCTTTAGGGCTATTAAAAGAGAAACTCAATGGTTCTAGAGGCTCAAATGAGATTTTACAATCAAAACACGCCATATGCTCACTATAGTGAATATGTTGTTGGGTTCCTACCTCTTCATGATTTAAGATATCAATCTCAAGTTCTCCAAAAGCCTCTTTTAAACCTTTTTCAACATCTTGTGCGATTCTCTCTTTGTTTTCCTCTTTTACTACAACTCTATCAATAACCACTTTAATAGTATGCATTTGTGATTTTCCAAGTTCTATCTCATCATCAAGACGAACCATCACTCCATCAACCATAGCTCTGACATACCCTTTTGCTCTCAATGATTCAAATAGGTCAGAAAATGTACCTTTTTTTCTATTTACTAAAGGTGCTAAAATAACGATTTTTGAGTTTTCTGGAAGTTTTAAAACTTGGTCGATTACATCACTGCTACTCATTTGAGAGATAGGTTCACCACATTGATGACAGTGTTGTTTCCCTACTCTTGAATAAAGAAGTCTTAAATAATCATATATTTCAGTGATAGTTCCAACAGTAGAACGTGGATTTTTAGAAGTTGTTTTTTGATCGATTGCAATAGCTGGAGTTAATCCCTCTATTCTTTCTACATCAGGTTTTCCAATTTTACCTAAAAATTGTCTCGCATAAGCACTTAAAGATTCGATATATCTTCTTTGCCCTTCGGCATAAAGTGTATCAAATGCAAGTGTTGATTTTCCACTACCACTCAATCCTGTAAACACTATGAGTTTATTTTTTGGTATCTCTAAATCTATATTTTTTAAGTTGTTTTGATTTGCTTTGAATATTTTTATAGTATCGGTCATTATAGTATTGCCTTTTCTTAATTAAGAAAGGATTATACTATAAATTTATTTGTTATTAGATGAGTTGTTATCTTTACTTATTGTAGTTTTGGTATATTTTATATATTCGGTTGGTTGTATCGCCAAAATTAGACCATAAATCATACATAAAATACCTATAATGATACCAATTTTAGAAAGTACTTGTTTTTTAAATTTTAAATTTGCAAGTAGTAAAATTAACAATAATCCTACTACTAAAAATATAATTGCTATTTTCATTTATAAAAAATGTTAGTGAGTTAAAAGCGAGATATTTCTACCTTGTACCGCATTAGCTTGACTTTGCATCATTAATCCAATTTGACTTAAAAGATTTGTTTTGCTAAAACTACTTACTTCTTTACTATAATCAATATCCATAATTGTAGATTGAGCAGATGCTATCTCTTTTTCTGTGCTAATAGAGTTTCTAGCACTTGATGTCATCTGATTTGCAGCACTTCCAAAATCACTTTGATATGTTGCTAATTGATCAATACCTTGATCTATTGTATTTAACATACTTGTCATTGAATTTGGATTTGTAGTAAAGTCAGACATTAGTGATTTTAAGGTATCTGATATACTTAAAGTATCAGATTTTTCCATCCCTATAATTGAGTCTTTATCTGCAATTGAGATATCGTCACTACTATCTCCAGTAGTTTTTAATAAAGATTTACCGTTATATGTAGTACTTTCTGCTACTTGATCGTATTGTTCAATATATTTATTTATCTGTTGTCCAATCATATCTTTATCAGATTGGCTCATTGTACCATTCATTGCTTTGAGAGTTTCAGTTTTAATATTCTCAAGTATCTCTTTTTGACTTGAAAGACCACTTTGTGCAATATTACTCATAGCAATTCCACTATTCATATTTTCTACAGCTTGAGAAAGCGAACTTTTTTCAACTCCTAGTTTCGTACCAATGGCAAGTCCAGAAGGATCATCACTAGCTTTATTTATGGCTAATGCACTACCGATTTTTTCTAATGAGCTTTGCTGTATTCCACTTATATCATAAGCATTTACATAAGATGAGTTTATATTCATAACATACTCCTTTTCATTTGTATAACTATTATAGGTATATTCTGTTTAAATCTAAATTAAATTATTTAGTTATTAAGATACTTCTCTACCCTTTTGTTATGCTCTTCAAGCTGTGCAGGTGTAGTTTCTACATCAAATGGTTTTAATGGTAAGGTTAAAATTCTTTTTATAACACCTGTAATTCCACGAGTTCCCTCTTTTACTGTATGTGTTTCTAGTGATGGGTCATCAAGAGAACCACTTAAATCAACGCTAGTGTGGACTTCCCCATCGTCTCCTAAGAAAATATAACCAACTATTGGTATATGATTTAAAGCTTTTGTAAAATCTTTTAAAAATGATATATCAACATTGGCTTGTATTGTATTGGCTTTAAAATTAATATGTGAGTTAGCATTAAAATTTGACATTTTTCCATTTGTGTAAAAATCAAAAATATCAAGCTGTTGTAAAGGTAGACTATAGTGAAAACTTGCATTACCATTTTTCATATAGTACCCATTTGTATCAAAACCAGTTTCGCTCAATCGAAAAAGTGTAGGAAGTGCCAAAAGTGGATTGATGATTGCAGGAGTTGTATTAACAAAAGTTGTTAAGGTATTCACTAAACGTACATTTCTAACAGTTGTATCATAAAAATTTATATCTCCCATCAAAAAATTAATATCATCAGCATAAACATTCAGATCAAGATATCCACCATCAAGAATTTTCTTATTCAAAAATGTATTAAAATATTCGTCTGATACATTTAAAGCATGAGCTTCCATGGCATTGTCTGTTGTTTTTAGATTTATTGTTGTTTTATCTTTTTTGATATTTAAGTGAAGTTCGTTTTTGTTTGTATTGAGTTTTAGGCTATCAAAATGAAGATTGTAGTCATCATATTTAATGTGGCTATCGTTGTAAGTAAGTGCAATTTTAGGAAATAGCGGGAGTACTAAATCTTTTGTAGTATTATTGTCAGTTTTAAAATTGCTACTATTAATATCTACATTGATATTATTTATAGAGATAGTTGTATCGTTTAAATCTTTTGAGTGTACGGTAATATTACCTTTTGAATTTTTGTCATATTTTATAAATGTAAATGCATCTAATATTTTATTTGGTTTATTTATCTCTAAATTATGATTGTTTTTTTGTTTGAGATAGGTAAGGCCAAATTTTGGTATAGTTAAAGAGATATTGTCATCAAATGAAATATCATAAGAGATATTTTTATTTTGTAAATTGATTAAATTATCATATTTTAAACTATTAAGTTTGATTATTCCTGTTGAGAGTTTTGTATTGAAATCAGTTTTATTAGATAGTTTTAGTTTTACAATATTGCTTTTATCTTCAAATATTAGTTTTGTATCAATTATATTCTTCGTAAAAATTGTATTAACATTTTGCAAAGTTGCTATTTGTGGTTTTAAAATATTTATGGTGTTGGTATTCAATTCTAAACGTAAATTATTTATAAAATCACCAGTAAAGTTAACTACATTACTATTAAATGAGAGATCTTGTATCGGATTTTCATAGTTTATCTTCAATAGACCACTTAGTTCTTTTGTTTTTAAGTTTGTAGTATTGTTAAAATCGACAAAAAGTGATTGAGTCTCATCTGTAAAAGTTCCATTTAATTGCATTTGTAGGTCATCCAGATGTGCTGTTATATTATTGAAGTGTGCTTTTGTATTTTTTTGATTGATTGTCAAAGTATCACTAGAGATATTTGTTTGTATCGTATCGCCAAAGGTTACATTATATTTGAGTTTTGAATTCGTAAAATTAATATCATCATAACTATAATGGTTGAGATACACATCACCTTGTAGAAGATTTTTTTTGAAATTGTAGTTTAAAGACAGATCAGTCACATCAAATATTTGGTCATATGATTCTAAAACGGCATCTTTTACTTTTACATTTGATTCGATAAAAAAATCACCTTTTGAAAAAGGTATGAAGATATCCGCAGAGATCTCATTTTTTCCGCTATGTTGAATAATAGGTATAGTAACATTATATCTTTCTATGGCATTTTTAATTGTTTGGTTGAGTAAGTCTTGAGTTTTTAAATAAAGTTTTAATACATTAGAATCAACTAAATAACTTACTTTACTATTTGTTAAATCTACTTTTTCATACATTGGTTGCTCAAACGTAAGGTCTATTTTATTATTCTTAAAGTTTACAAAAACCTTTTTTGCTTCTACTTTTTTCATCTTTTTATCAAATTGTAAAACCAAATTTTTTACAAGAGCTTCTGAACTATTTTCAAAATCTATTTTCATTTGATTTAAAACAACAATACCACTTACTTCTAAATCTGTACCTAAGAGAAAAAACTTTTTTACATCAATCACAAAATCTGAGTCAATATAATCAACTGTAAAATCTGCTTTCATTTTCGCTAATGTATCATTGTTTTTATCTAAAATAGTAATTTGAGGTGTTGAAATTGTGAGCTTTTTATCATATTTTAGATACAATTTTTCGATATTTATATTTTTATATGAGATATTAATTATCTCTATACCATTAAATAAAGAGGCTACAACTATTAAACTAACTCCACTAAATAAAATTAAAATAAATCCTAAGATTTTTGACATTTTTGAATTGTTCCTTGTAGTTATTATTGTGTTGTCTTTTTATTTTACTCAAGAGGTAAACACATCAAGAGTTATTTTTATCCCAACTGGCAGTTCCAATTCAATTGTAGCACATTTAGATAAAAATAAATATGAAGTTAATCTATTAGATAAATTGATGCTTCGAAGTATTGGTCAACCACAAAGTGGATGGATAGACTTAAAAACCACAAAAATGGCTAAAATGGAGTTTTTATATAAGCTTACTACTTCAAAAGCTGCCTTAAAAAAAGTAACACTCATCCCTGGTGAAACTTATTATTTCTTTTTACAAAATTTAGCACAATCTTTAAATATATCTACATATAAACTTTTCCAAACTTATTCAAGGTTGGCATATAAAAAAGATGGAAATATAATTGCTGACACATATCACCTACCTTTAGGAATGAATGAAGAACAACTTATAAAACATCTTTTGTCATTAAGTGAAGCACGATATCGAAAGTTAAGCGAAAAAATATTTGGTTTTTATAATAAAAAAAATTGGTATAACTATATTATTATAGCTTCTATTATTCAAAAAGAATCTGCTTCGAAAGAAGAGATGCCTATGGTGTCAAGTGTTATTTATAATCGATTGAAAAAAGATATGAAACTACAAATGGATGGTACATTAAACTACAGTAAGTATTCTCATGATAAAGTAACTCCAACGATGATTCGAAATGATATGACACCATATAATACTTATAAATATAAAGGTTTACCAGAAGATCCTGTTTGTGCTATCGAGTTTGAATCAATCAAAGCAGCGATTTTTCCTGTTAAATCTGATTATTTATATTTTATGAAATCAAGTGATGGAACTAAACATCATTTTTCATCATCATATTCGAAACATAAAGAATATATCAAAAAAATTCAAAAAGTAAAAAGAATTAAAAGAGTAAAACCTTCAGAATCAAAAGTGATCAAAACAGTTCAAAAAATCAACTCTACTAAAACAGTTAAGAACGTAAGAATCAAGGTATCTAAAGAGGAAAAGCTTAAAAAACTTTGGAATTGATTGTGTGTATAAATGATACAGTTATTTTATTCTTAACAGAAGTAATATAATATAAAATAATAATATAATGAAAATTTTGATACCATACAGAGCAATAATATAAACTAATTAAGGAAAAAATATGTCAAAAATAATATGGACAAAAACTGATGAAGCACCTGCTTTAGCAACTTATTCGCTTTTACCAATCGTAAATGCTTTCACAAAATCTGCTGGTGTAGATGTTGTTACTAGTGATATTTCACTAGCTGGTAGAGTTTTATCTAAGTTTCCTGAGAGATTAACAGATGCACAAAAAGTTGATGATGAATTAGCTAAACTTGGTCAAGTAGTTTTACAACCAGATGGTAATATTATTAAATTACCAAATATTTCAGCTTCTGTATCTCAACTTATAGCTTGTGTAGCTGAATTACAAGCACAAGGTTATGATATTCCTAATTATCCAGAAGATCCACAAACAGAAGAAGAAAAAGCACTACAAGCATTATTTTCTACTTGTTTAGGTTCTGCTGTTAACCCAGTATTAAGAGAAGGAAATTCTGATAGAAGAGCTGCAGCTGCAGTTAAAAACTTCGCTAAAAAGAATCCTCACACATTAAAACCATTTTCAGAAAACTCTAAAGCATATGTTGCACATATGACAGATGGTGACTTTTATGGTAATGAACAATCAATTATCAAATCAGGTGCAGGTTCAGTTAGAATTGAACTTAACGGTAAACTTTTAAAAGAAGTAACTGATGTAGAAGATAAAGAGATTTTAGATGCTACATTTATGAGCGTTAAAGCTCTAAGAACTTTCTTAGCACAAACACTTGTTGAAGCAAAAGAAAAAGATGTACTTTGGTCTATTCACTTAAAAGCTACAATGATGAAAGTTTCTGATCCTATTATGTTTGGTCATGCTGTTGAAGTATTCTTTAAAGATGTTTTTGCAAAATATGGTGAAGATTTAGCTTCTGTTGGATACAACTCTAACTTAGGGTTAGGTGATTTATACAAAAAACTTGATAATTTACCTGCAGATAAAAAAGCTGCAATTGAAGCAGATATTATGGCTACATACAATGTACAGCCAAGAATTGCTATGGTTGATTCAGGTAAAGGTATCACTAACTTACATGCTTCAAATGACATCATTATTGATGCTTCTTTACCAGTTGTTGTAAGAGACGGTGGTTCTATGTGGAATGCTTCAAATGAACTTGAAGAGTGTGTTGCAGTTATTCCTGATAGATCTTATGCAATTATGTACAGAGTTTGTATGGAAGATTGTGTTAAAAATGGTCAATATGATGTTACAACAATGGGTAATGTTCCAAATGTTGGTCTTATGGCACAAAAAGCTGAAGAGTATGGTTCGCACCCTACTACATTTGAAATCGCTGAAGCAGGAACAGTTAAAGTTTTAGATACTGATGGTTCTGTTTTAATGGAGATGGAAGTTGAAGCTGGTGATATTTGGAGAATGAGTAGAGCTAAAGATATTCCTATTAAAGACTGGGTTAGACTTGCAGTTGAGAGAGCTAGATTAACAGGAAATCCTGCAGTATTCTGGTTGGATGAAGAAAGAGCACATGATAGAAATATGATTGCAAAAGTAAATGAGTACTTAAAAGATCATGATACTTCTGGTTTAGAGTTACCAATTATGAGTTCAGCAAAAGCTATGGCTTATACTTTAGAAAGAGTAAGAGCAGGTCTTGATACAATATCTGTAACAGGAAATGTATTAAGAGATTACTTAACAGACTTATTTCCAATTTTAGAACTTGGAACATCTGCAAAAATGTTATCAATCGTTCCTTTAATTGCTGGTGGTGGATTATTTGAAACAGGTGCTGGTGGATCTGCTCCTAAACATGTTGAACAAATGTTAAATGAGGGTCACTTAAGATGGGATTCATTAGGTGAATTCTTAGCACTTGCAGAATCTTTAAGATTTATCTCTCAAAAAAACAACTCTAAAGATTTAGAGATTGTAACAGCAGCTTTAGATTCTGCAAACAACTCTTACCTTGATAATAATAAAGAGCCAAGTAGAAAATGTGGTGAGCAAGATAATAAAGCTTCACACTATTTCGTAGCTCAATACTGGGCAGTTGCACTTGCAGAACAAACTCAAAATGCTGAATTAGCAGCTAAGTTTGCTCCTGTTGCAAAAGCTTTAGTTGATGGTGAAGCTACAATTATGGCTGAACTATTAGGTTCTGAAGGATCTAAAAAAGATATCGGTGGATACTTTAATCCTGATATTACTAAAGTTGAAGCAGCTATGAGACCATCTGCAACTTTAAATAGTATTATTGACAACATCTAATTTTATATTAGATGGTCAATAAAAAAAGGGTTCGTTTAAAACGAACCCTTTTTTAATGTTTAGAAAATAATTAAAACAGTATTAAAAAGTAAAGTCTTTTCCTAAGTAGTGTTCTCGTACAGTATCATTGTCTTTAATCTCTTGAGCTGTTCCACCAGCAATGATAGTTCCAGCTTTCATAACATATGCTCTATCACATATCTGTAAAGTTTCTCTTACATTGTGATCTGTAATTAAAACTCCAATACCTCTACGGGTAAGTTGTTTGATAATCCCTTGAATATCTTTAACTGCAATTGGGTCAACTCCTGCAAATGGTTCATCTAAAAGTAAAAACTTTGGATTAGAAACCAAAGCTCGTGCTATCTCTGCTCTTCTTCGCTCACCTCCACTTAAACTCACACCTTTTCTTTGTCTAATAGGTTCAATATTAAAAACCTCTAAAAGTTCTTCAATTCTTTCACGTCTAAGTTGTTCATCATCAATAGATACTTCAGCTGCTAGCATTAAATTTTCTTCTACTGTTAAATCTTTGAAAATAGAAGATTCTTGTGGCAAGTATCCTATTCCTCGTAGTGCTCTTTTGTGTAAAGGAAGATGTGTTATTTCATGTTCATCAAAAAATATTTGACCAGTTGTTGGTTGAACTAGTCCACAAATAATATAAAAACTTGTAGTTTTACCAGCACCATTTGGTCCTAATAATCCAACAGTTTCACCACTTTTGATATATAAACTTATATCGTGTAAAATTTGAGTTTTTTTGATAGCTTTTGTAAGACTTGTTACTTCTATTTTATGATCCAATTATATACTCTCTACTTTCTTCTTTTTTTTCTATATTTACGACAAGAATTTCAAATCCATACTCACGAAGAATATTTTCAAGTTTCTCATCCCCCCACTCTACAAAATGTATACCGCTTTTTTCAAACTCTTCAAGTAGACCTAATGATACAAACTCTTCTAATGTTTTATTGTATACGTCATAGTGAAAAATATTTTCGCCATAAATACTTTGTATTGAAAATGTAGGACTTGTTACTGTGTCTTGAATATTTACGCTCGCTACGAAGTTTTTTACAAGTGTTGTTTTACCACTTGCTAAATCACCTCGCAGCAATACTACGACATCTTTATTTAAAATTTTAGTTTTTAAAAAATCTATAAATAGATTTATCTCTGATAGTTTTAATTGCATCTATTTTTATTGATGTACCAATTGGTTACTAACTAAAACTATCTCTTCTAATTTTCTAAGTGCATCACCATTGTTAATAGCATCTTTTGCCATCTCTATACCCTCTTCTGTAGAGTGCACTTTACCATCAACTAACAAGGCTACAGCAGTATTTAAAACTACTATATCATATTTTGCACCTGTGATTGAACCATCTAAGATACCTTTTGTTATCGTAGCATTATATTT
>JBATTX010000022.1:0-4714 GCA_049670825.1 Arcobacteraceae bacterium
TTATTTATAATAATGATTATCAAAATAATAACTAATAGAAACTTGATTCAATCTTAATAGTGATAATAATTATCATATTTATAGTATATTCTTAAAGAAGCCTTGCAATAAAGAATAATTATATGCCAGAATTATTCTAATACTATAAAGGGGTGTCTAAATGTAAGGGGAAAGACATTTTCTTACAAGACTTCTTTAAAAATATATAAAAGAGGAGTTCCTCTTTTATTTTAGTATTTGTATCTCAAAATTTTGTTCAAATTTATGTAAAACTCTATTTTTATCTAACATAAATTGAATACCTAAAAACTCATCAATATTTGTATTCTCTTTTGATTGTAAATTTATAATTCTATTTTGTATCGTATCAAATTGAAAACAACTGTATCTATTTATCTCATCTATAATATGTTGTGACATTTTCTATCCTTATAAAATATCTTTTGCTATCTCCTCGCACCAATTTGTAATTCTTTCTTGTGTTAAATTATCTTGGTTATCTTCATCAAGTGCCAATCCAACAAATTTACCATCAACTACTGCTCTTGACTCTTCATAATAATACTCATCTGTAACTACTGTTTTTCCAACAATTGTAGCACCTCTATTTTCTAACTCTTCGTATGCAATACCCATCGCATCAACATAGTTGTATCCATAATCTTCTTGATCACCTAATCCAAATAAAGCAATTGTTTTATTTGAAAAATCGATATCTTTTAATTCATCCCAGACATCATCCCAATCATCTTGAAGCTCACCTTCGCCCCAAGTAGAAAGTCCTAAAATCACTTTATCATATTGTGCAAGAGTTGTTATCCCTTCATCTGCAATATCAACTAAAGTTGCATCACCTAATTTTTTAGATATCTCTTGTGCTATTATTTGGGTGTTTCCTGTACTACTTGCATAAAATATTGCAGTTCCCATTTTTTAATCCTTTATTGTATAAATCTTTCAGCGAATATGGAATTATTTTTATCATATACTCGCTACAGGCATCTTCTAAACTAGAGACTTTAATTTGAATATGTTTATCAAAATTTTTGTTTTTTGGATATACAAAATAGATACATCTCATCTCATTGTTTTGAATCATTTGGGTAGCTATGGCAATCTCATTTTCTAAACAAAGATTATTTTTATCCATATCTTTAAACATCGGTATCACTCTTATTGATTCATCATTTGCAGGTATAATATCTATTGAATTTTCACCTCTTTCTATGAATCTATTTTTTTGATTTTTAGAGATTTTATTAAATACAAATTGAAAAAATTTATTCTCTAAAGAGATTGTCTCATCAAAACTTGAAAACATATTTGAACATTCATTAAAACTCATACTATACCTTTTATTATTTAATAGTGATAATTGTTATCAATAGAAGTATACATATAAGATACTTAATTCAAACTTAATATTGATAGTAGTTATCATTATTATATAAAATTTATGTGATTATTGTGTTTTAAAAGGAAATTTAGGAAAAAGAAAACCTCTATAGTGATATTTACAAGTATATCATCTAAAGAAGTTTGTTGTCTATTTTTATTTATCTAAGAGAGAAATTTTGATTTTATGAGAATCAAATCCAAGTTTTTTAGTATCGTTTTCACCTTCTAGAAGTTGTTCAAATTGAGATTGTGTAATAACTGGAAGATTTATCTCTCTGTTTACCACTTTTGCTATTTTTAATTGTTTTGCATCAAAAATCTCTAAATCGTTTTTATCTTTCACTATTAAAAAATCTGCACTTTTATCTTTTGCTTCAAGAAGTATCTCACCTGCAATTTTGTAAGTAAACTCATCATTTACGAGTGATGAATATAACGCAAGATCATATCTTTTAGAATCAAGTCGAATATAAGTAGCTCTACTTTTTTCAATCACTTTTCTAAATAAACACCCCTCTTGGTTGTAGAGTGCAATATTAAAACCTTTGAAATACTGAGTAATCTCAATATCCTCATTTACTACACTTTTTGTAGTATCTCTTTTTTTAATAGATTTATATGCAAGTATCTTCGAAATAAGATTTTCAAATACCGATTCTACATCATATCTATTTTTAAATAATCTTGTTTTGAGTGATGTGTGATACAAAATACCAGTATCTTTATTTGTGATGATTTTTAAAATCTCTTTTTCTAAAGAACTATCTTGAGTGATTAACTCATTTGCAATAAGCAAACAATGATCACCAATGTAGTCTTTGCTAATAACCATTGAAAGAGATGAATAGTATTCTAGTTTATATTTTTCTTTAAAAGATTCTTTTTGCTCAACACTCAAGTATTGATCAAAAAGGGCAAGTTTCTCTTCATAGTCTTTTGAGTTAATTACTAAATCGTTTGTAGCTCTATATAAACTTATAGGCTCTATTTGCAGTTCATTTCCTAATTTTTCAACAACATCAGTTACTAAAACATCTGCTTTGAGAAAAAAGTTATTTATAGAGATGTTACAGTTCTCTTTCTTTTCGTAAGAAAGAGACTCTATTGTATTGATTTTATCAAGAACATCATATATACAATCCTCTTTATCATAATCAATACCGTATGTTTTATAGTATGGTAGATAATCTACACTATGGTCAAATTTAAATAATTTAACCTCTAAATGACCAAAAGTTCTTGCCATATTTTTATCCTTAGGTATTTTTTTTTAATTATACCTTTTTTAAACTCATAATTTCATAGTAAAAATGTATAGTTTTTATCTATCCCATCCAACTTGATTTAGCATTTTAACAGCTTCTATATTTTTACTACCTATTTTATATAAACTAGTTTTATCTTCTTTAAATTTTCCCCATGATTGAAGTAATGGTGAAACTTCCGCATTTGGATTGACTGGATACTCAAAATTTACTTTTGCAAAAAGCTCCTGTGCTTTTACACTTGCTAGAAATTCTATAAATTTAATCGCATTCTTTTTATGTTTTGAATATTTTACAACTCCTGCACCTGAAACATTGATGTGAGTTCCACTCTCATTTATCCCTTGATTTGGAAAAAATATCCCTAACATCTCTGAAGTTGCACGATCTGATACACTTCTTCCTTTCATCATCTGACCAACATAATATGTATTAACTATAGCGATATCACCAATACCAGAAGCAATAGCTCTTAAACTATCTTTATCAACCCCTCTTGGTTTTCTTGCCATATTGCTTTTAATGCCTGTTGCCCATTTTTTTGCTTCATTTGCACCTTTTCTCACAATTATTGAAGCTAAAAGTGACTGATTATAAACCTCCGTAGCTTTTGTAATAACAACTCTATCTTTCCATTTTTCATTCGTTAAAGCACTATAAGTACTTAACTCTTTTGGCTCAACCTCATCTATATTGTAAGCAATAACTCTAGCTCTTTTCGTAAGTGCGAACCACAAATTATCTTTATCTTTTAAGTACGCTGGAATTGTTGTATTTAAAAAATTTGATTGTATAGGTTGAAATATATCTTTGCTTCTAGCAAGTTCCAACATCCCTACATCCGTTGTAAGTAATACATCTGCTTTTGTGTATTTTCCCTCTTTTTCTATTCTTTTAATAAGCTCTACTGAACTTGCTTTTAAAAGATTTACTTTGATTCCTGTTTGTTTATAAAACTCTTTATATAGTTGTTTGTCTACCTCATAGTGTCTATGAGAATAAACATTTACAACTTCACTAGCACTTAGATAAGTACCTATACATAATAATACTACAAGAATTTTTTTCATTCTACTTTTCCTTTTCTAAAAGATGCTCATATCTTTTATCTGTTAATGTTTTCATAAAAGCAACCAACGCTTTTATTTTTCGTTCATTTAATGCCTTTGCATTTGTTAAGAGTTTCATATCCTCTTTTCCAACTACAACTTCAGGTTTTGCCCATGGTTGATTTGTTTCTGGATTTATTGATTGTTCTTTGTTTACATATTTATCATAAAACTTTACAACTGTTTCTAAATCTTGAAATACCCCATTATGCATATAAGGAGCCGTAACTGCAATGTTTCTTAATGTTGGAACTTTTATTTTTCCATCATACTCTTTTGCATTTGGTAATGTTTTTACAAGAGGATTTTGCATCAAGCCATGATCAACAAATGTTTTAGGATCAACTACATTTTTTTCCATCAATAATCTGTTTTGAGGTACTCCAATATTATGATACTGATAATTTGTAAAAGTCTCTTTTGGTGAATCTTCTGTTTTAAGCACATGACACGAAGCACAATTATTATTGTTATTACTAAAAAAGAGTGTTCTACCTAAATCTTCAAGTGGTGTAAGGTCATAAGTTCCTTCTAAATATCTATCATATTTACTATCAAAAGGTGCAAACTCTTTTGTTGTTTCAAAACTAGCAATTGCTTGAGTCATCATTGAGTATGCTTTGTTACTATCTTTAAAAATATCTTCACCATATAACTCTTTGAACTCTTTGTTATACATAGAATCATTTGCAAGTCTTTTTGCCATCACCTCTTTTGATGGAATTCCCATCTCAACTGGATTTGTTGGAGGTCCACCTGCTTGCCCTTTTAAAGTATGTTCTCTTCCATCATAAAACTGTCCACCTACAAATTTTCCTTTTGTTTTGTCAAAATGAAACTGTGGAGAAAACATTGCATATGCAGCTGTTGGCGCATTTCTATCCCCAATACTTTTTTGGTCATCACCTAAACTTCCTGCACCTTTTACACCATTGTCACGGT
>JBATTX010000023.1:0-22465 GCA_049670825.1 Arcobacteraceae bacterium
ATCAACTCTATTCCTGGAAGTATGGCAAACTATCTATTTGATGATTTTAATACTGTGTTTGAAAAACTTACAAATAATTTGCCGCGAACAAAAAAAATACAGATAAACTATGATTATGTAAATACAATCCAAAGTGCAAAAGGAAAGGCATAAAATATGGAAAATATTAGTATTGAGCTTGAAGAGTTAAAAACTATTTATAACTATGTAACAGAAGCTATTATTATCTCTGATGAAACAAATAATATAGTTTTGATGAATAAAGCGGCTTTACAAAAATTTGAAATAGAAGAGGATGAAGCTATTTTAAAAACTTTAGAAGATTTTATCCCTATTGATGAGAGAGAAACAGTACTTGGTACTATTAAAGATAACGATATTAGTTATTATGATGTAATGTTAAAAAAACTCAACTCAAAATTATTTCCAGCTTTTATAAGTGGTCAAGTTTTAAAATACCAAGAAAAAAATTATGGAATTCTTACTGTTGTTGATGTTACAGATCTTAAAAATAAAGAAAAAGCACAACTGAAGAAACTTAAATCTCATATTATTACACAAGCTACAAGTTACGCCCAAAAAGAAAATGAGATGAAAGGTCAAGAGACTTCAGAACTTATGCAAATGAGAGAAGAAGTAGAAAAAATAAAACATGAAAACTTTATGCTTGAGAGAAAAGTAACATTATTTGAAAGAGAAAATAAAATACTTAATACTCAAAGTGAAAAAATACAAGAGGATTCGTTTAGTTTTGAACAAATACTTGATAGAGAGATGGCACTTGCAAAAAGATATGATAGAAAATTTTCATTAGCGATTATAGCAATTGATAATTTTAAAGATTTAACAGAACAACTAAAAACTGAAGCAAAAAGAGATTTAGTAGTTAAAGCATTTAAAAAACACTTTAGAAGTACCATTCGAACTACAGATGTGATCTATTATGAAAATAGTGGATTATTTTATTTGATCTTGCCAAACTCTTCTGATGTAAATATTACAGATTTAGTTGCAAGACTTTTACATGCTAAAAAAATTGATACGAAAATTGTTGTACGGTTTAATTGTGGATTAGCACATTATTATGACAATGACACAAGAGATCATCTCATGTATAGAGCTAGAAAAAGTTTAGAAGTAAATATTGAAGAAAACAACTTTGTCAAAAGTAGATAAATAAAATCATAAAAAAGTTAAAAGAGAGTATACATTGTTAGAGATAAGTAAAAAAATTACAAAAATTGTTGGTCAAACAAATGCGCAGTATAATTTGATCAAAGAGGGCGATAAAGTTTTAGTTGGTTTCAGTGGTGGAAAAGATTCATTGACATTGATTCATGCATTAAAAAGAATGCAACAAAAAGCTCCTTTTAAATTTGAATTTAGAGCAGTGACACTTACGTATGGTATGGGTGAAGATGTTTCCTTTTTAGCAGATCATTGTAAAGAACATAATATTGAACATGAGATAGTAGATACAAAGATATTTGATATTTCTGTAGAAAAAGTGAGAAAAAATAGCTCATTGTGTAGTTTTATTTCAAGAATGAGAAGAGGCTATCTTTATACTTATGCTTTAGATAATGGTTTTAATAAACTTGCTCTTGGACACCATTTAGATGATTCTATGGAGAGTTTTTTTATGAACTTTTTTTACAATGGTGCTATGAGAGCTATGCCTCCAATTTATAAAGCAGAAAATGGTTTAATGGTAATTAGACCTTTAATTATGTGTAGAGAAAGACAACTTCGAGCATTTGCGCAAACAAATGAAGTTCGTGTAATTGGTGATGAGGGTTGTCCTGGTATGAGATTGAGTGAAAAAGATAGAGAATATATGAAAATGCCTCACGCTAGAGCTAGTACCAAAAAGTTATTAGCTCAGTTAGAAGAGGAAAATCCAAGTGTCTTTGTATCGATGAGAGCAGCATTTCAAAATTTTCATCCAAATACATTCTTTAAAAAAGAAGATTTAGATTCTGAATTATAAAAAAAGAGATGTGAAATTACATCTCTTTTTTATCCCAAAATATAATTTTATTTCTGCCACTATTTTTAGCCTGATACAATAATTTATCAGCTTGTGCAACTGTATCTATTGCAGTAGCATTCTTACTTCTGATTTGTACTCCTGCACTAAAAGTGATTTCGATTTTATTCTCTTGATGAACAAATTTATTTTTCGTTACAACAGTTTTTATACGTTCAATATATCTATGAAGTTCTGATGGATCTTTATAACTTAATATTGCAATAAATTCTTCTCCACCATATCTTGCAACTATATCGGTATCTCTTGTAAGTTTTTTGATTAATGAAGCAAATGTTTTTAAAATAACATCTCCTGCATCATGCCCATAGGTATCATTAACTTTTTTAAAGAAATCAATATCAAAAAATACTATTGCATAATCTTCTTGATTTCTTGTGTATCGAGCTTCTACTTTTTTTAATTCTACTTCAAAACTTCTTCTATTAAGTGTTTTTGTAAGATGATCAACCATACTTGTAGCTTGAGTTTCTTTCAGTTCACTTTCTAATGCTTCTATCTTTTTTCTCAGCACTAAAACTTCATTTTGACCAGATTCGAGATTTTTATTGACATTATTCATCTCTTCTTCAATATTTTTAGCAGCTTCTACAAGTTTTGTTTGAAGAGAATGTAAATCCTCTTTTGTAGAGTTTGCATGAGTAATTGACTCGATTTGGTCTTTTATATTTTTTACATTTGTAGAACCAGTATTGTTACTATCAATTGCATCACCTAAATATTTATTCATCAAACTAATGAGTCTTGCTATGTCTGCAGTTTTTTGTGCTAATATTTTTTGATCTACGTGAAATCTATTTTGAATAAATTTTTTAATCTCTGCTTGAATAGATTCTTCAAAGATTAATGATGGTGAATCACCTATTTGAATACAAAATGACTTAAGATCATCTCCAAAAGAGAGTGAAATTGATGGTCTCATAGAAGCTTGAAGCATCTCTGACATATTCTTTATATTTTTTTTAGGAACTCTTTGAATTAATATATCAACTAAATCATAGATAGTTTCTGGAGTTTTTCCTTCTAATACTTCTAGTTCATTTTGTTCTATTTTTGCTAATGTTTCTTGGAAATAATCACACTCAAGAGTTGTTAAATTAACTTTTTTTGCTAATTTACAAAACTCTTTACTATACTCTGTTGGAGTTAATTCTCTATTACTGTTAGTAATATTTTCTATAGTTTGTTGTGAAATACTTGAAATAGTGCTCATATGTTCCCTTAAATTTTATGATAAAAGTTTTTTAACTACTAAATTGATTCTTTTTCCGTCAGCACTTCCACCAACTTTTTCTTTTGCTGGGTTCATTACTTTTCCCATATCTTTCATTGTTGTAGCTCCAACTTCATCTATAATAGCTTGAATTACAGCTTCTAATTCATCATCTGTAAGTTGTTTTGGTAAATATGCACTGAATACATCAATTTGTTTTTGTTCATTTTCAACTAAATCATCTCTACTTGCTTCTTTGAATTGAACGATAGCTTCTTCTCTTTGTTTAATACCTTTTTGGATAAGTTGAATAATTTTTGCATCATCTAATTCAATTCTTTCATCTACTTCTATTTGTTTAATCATAGTGTTGATACTTCTAATTGAATCTCTTCTTTCAATCTCTTTTGCTCTCATTGCATCTTTTAGGTCTGATTTTAGTTGTTCTTTTAAACTCATTATATTCTCCAAATTTTTATTATTAGTTATTTCATTATATCCAAGATTGTATTATAGAAAGTTTTGTAAAAGTTAATTGATATAATGATAGAATAGTATATTATGAATATCAATACAAATACACTTTTAAATGCAATGTTAAATAAAATTGATCCAACGATAAAATCAAAAATAGAGAAGTTGTCAGTTGATGGAAAAGTTGATCTCTCATCATTAGTAAAAGATAAAGGGATTCAAACTCTACTTGCTAATATGTTTCAAGATATTGCAACAGGTGTTAAATCTAAAAGTGATGTAGCTACTTTAGTGGAAACTGGTAAAAACTCTCTAAAATTTAAAAATATCTCGACAGATTTAAAACAGATTTTACATGCTTTAAAAACAGAACTTCCACAAACCCCACAATTAGAAAAACTCACAACACTTCTAAAAAATACACTTGTAGATATCAATACGATCAATCAAAAAGTTGTAAAAAATAGTATTGAAAATAGTGGTGTTTTTTTAGAATCAAAACTTGCACAGCCAAATCTTTCAGTAAAAGAAAACCTTACTAAACTTGTAACATTGCTCAATGAAAAATTAACGATTTTAAACAATATTTTAAAAGAGCCAATCACACAACAAAAAATACCATCTATCCAAATAGAGCAACAATCTCAATCACAAACACAACAATCAAAAGTAGATACAGCTATATCTTCAAATGTTCAATTGCAAAATAAAGTTACAGATATTTTAACTACAACAAAAGAGATAAAACCAGAAGTAAAACTTGAGTTACAAAAAGATATTCAAAACATTTTAAAAAAAATAGAATCGACTCAAAATCCAGAACAAAAAATTCAAATTAAACTAGATATTTTAAAAAATGTGACGGGTGATATCAAAAATTTAGAGCAAAAGATTTTAACCTTTGATATCAAAAATGATATTGCTACAAACCTAAAAGATGCTGTTGTAAATCTAAAAAATAATTTTTTATCTAACGCTTTTTTTAATATCAATAAAACTGTAATACTTATAAAAGAGCAGTTATCAAACATCAATCTTACAAATCTGGATGAGCTAAAAAGTGAGATCAAAAATATAGAAACAAAACTTCAAACTTTTCCAAATGATAAAAATGTTGAGACTAAAATAGTTATTTTAAAAGAGTTAGTTACACAAAGCACAAAACTATTAGAGAAAGTAAATGGCTCAAACATTCAAGAATTATTAAAGAATAATATAGGAAATACAAAGAATATAATGGGTGACCTTAAAACAATACTTTTACAAGTGAAAGAACAAGTAGAGAATCCTACTACACAAGATAGTGTCTCTAAAGAGCTTAAAATAAATATAGATAAAGCACTTTCCCAAATAGATTATTACCAGCTCTCATCTTTTAGTTCCAATTCAAATCATTCGTTTATCTCTTTTTTACAAGATGAGTTAGAAGATGTTGATATAAAATTTAATAATGCAAATGAAGATGAGTTTTCATGTTTAATCAATCTCGCTTTAAAAGAAAATGGTGAGTTAAAAATATTATTGGTTTTGGATAAAAAAAATGGTTTGAATATCAACATAGGAGTTGAAAAAGAAGAGTTTAAAAACTCAATACAAACACAACTTCAAAAGTTACGAAAACAGATCAATTCAATTGGACTTTCTCTTTTGAGTTTAAACCTTTTTGACCTAGAAAAGGAAAATAAAAAATCAAATAGCTTAAAAGCGTATGGCAATAATCAAAACCTCGATTTTGGTTTGGATATAAAGGTATAATGTTATGTTAGATAATGAGTACAATATGAAAAGAGCGGTTGCATTACAGTATGACAAAGATAAAAATGATGCTCCAAATGTTACAGCAAAAGGGCATGGGGAAACAGCCAAAAATATTATCAAAATAGCACAAGAAAATGGAATACCTATTAAAAAAGATGAAGATTTAGTAAATATGCTTACCCAAATAGAACTCAACAAAGAGATACCTGTAGAGCTGTACCAAGCTGTTTCTGAAGTGTTTAGTTTTATTTATTCTATCTCAAATAATACGAAAAAAAATGAAAAGGGTATGGATGATACAAGTTCTTGATGATGATATGACACTTTTTTTTGAAAAAAAGTTTCCTTATAAATGTAGATCAAAAGCTATAAAAAAAAATAAAAAATCTAATAGTGTGACATTGGGAATAGGTGGAAATATAGGAGATGTTATCCATAGATTCCATAAGCTATTTGCTATGTTACAAAGAGACTCTCGCTTTCGTATTGAGAAAACATCTCCAATACTGAAAAATCCCCCTTTTGGATACCTAGAGCAAGATTATTTTTTTAATGCAATCATAGTTTTAAAAACAAACTTAACTCCAATAGAAGCTTTAAGTGCATTTCAAAAGTATGAATTGCTGTTTAAAAGAACGCGTAGTTTTCAAGATGCACCTAGAACTTTAGATATAGATATAATTTTTTTTAATAAAATACAAATCGACACACCAAGATTGACTATTCCTCACAAAGGATATAAAGAAAGACCAAGTGTACTGATTCCTTTAGAGTTTGTTTCATAAGCTTGAATGTGATAAAATAATTATTATTATAGATGATATGAAGAGGACTTTTTAAACTTATGCCACATACAAATATCTCAAAAAGTAATCAAGTTCTAAAAGAGGTTATAAATAACTCTTGGAGTGGCATCGGGATTATAGATATACAGAGTAAGTTTATATATGTAAATGATGCTTTTAATCCTATTTTGGGTTATAGTGAATCAGAACTGCTTCAAATTAAATTTGAAGACTTATTAACTGAAAAATATAAAGTATCATTTCAAAAGTTAATTTTAGAAAATCAAGAGAATCAATATAATAATAGTATTAGAGTTCAATGTGTTAGAAAAGACAATGCGCTTGTATATTTAGATATTTCCATAAAGTTCATGTCAAATAAAAAGCATATAGTAATCAATGTAAATGATATTACACAAAATATATCAGACCATGAAACTTTTGATAAATATGTGATACAAGCACATGTTGATAAAAATGGAATTATTAATAAAGTAAGTGAAGCCTTTTGTAGACTTACTTTGTATTCGAGTGAAGAGTTACTTGGACAACATTATAGTTTTATGTATCACTGCTCTTTAAATATGGAAAATTTAGATATCAAAATTGCAAATGACCTTGAGCAAAAGTTTCAATACAATGGGATTATTGCTACAAAAAATAAATATGGTGATACATTTTGGGTAGATATTATTATTAAACCTATTCAAAATAAATATGGTGACATCATCGGTTATTCAGCAGTTATGTTTGATATGACAAATGAGATTAGTTTACAAAAAAATACAGTAGCTCTTGAAGAGACTATTGGTGAAAATGAAGTGAAGTTACAAATTATGGGTGAAACTCTTCGAACAGTGGCTCATCAATGGAGACAGCCGCTAAATAATATCTCGCTTGAAGCACAAGATTTACTACTTACTTATCAGTTTTCAGATGAACTAGTCAATAAAGATGAAGCGGTGCCGATTTTGGAATCTATGCGAGATAATATCGAAGGGCTTTCTCAAATTATTAGTAAGTTTCAGTTAATCACTGAAATTAAAAGTGCCAAAACAGAAGTAAAAATGCCTGAACTCATAACTCGTGCATTCTCTAAGTCAATTATAGATAAAAATATCGTCAACTTAAATATCGAAGAAAATATCATTTTTCATACTTATGAAAATGAACTAGTAACCTCAGTTGTATCGATTTTTGATAATGCTTGTGAGGCAGTAGAGAAGTTAGATGAAGGTGTAGAGAAAAAGATATTTTTAAAAACATATGTAAATAATGAGAATAAAAATCTCTATATTGAGATATCAAATAATGGTGGACATATAAAAGATGGTATAATAGACAAAATATTTGATGCATACTTTAGTACCAAATTAGCAAAAAATGGTTTAGGTTTGAGTTTATATATAAGCAAAATAATAGTTGAGCTTCATTTAAATGGAAAAATTGAAGTAGAAAATAAAAATGATGATATTGTAACATTTACAATAATTTTACCTATAGGAATAAAAAATGATAATAATACCAGCAAGATTAAATAGTAGTAGATTTGAAAATAAAATATTAGTTGATATCTTAGGTTTGCCGATGGTTATTCGTACAGCAAAAGCAGTAAGTAGTTTAGATGATGTTGTTATTGCTACAGATTCTCAAGAAGTAATTGACCTTGCTATTTCACACAATATAAAAGCTGTTTTAACATCAAGTGAACACCAAAGTGGAACAGATAGAATCAATGAAGCTGTAAATATTTTAAATCTTGACGATGATGAAGTGGTTGTAAATGTACAAGCAGATGAACCATTTATTGAAACAGAAGTTGTAGAATCTGTTATCAATAAAGTAAAAGAGCTAAAAAATAGAGAGTTTACGATGGTGAGTTGTTTTAAAGATATTAGTTCTGAGATGGCTGATGATCCAAATCATGTAAAAGTGATTTGTGATGAGTTAGGTGATGCTATTTATTTTTCAAGAAGTAAAATTCCATATCATAGAGACCATTATAATAGTGCTAAATATAAAGGGCATTTGGGTATTTATGGATTTACAAAAAAAAGTTTAAATGATTTTTGTTCTTTTGCTCCATCAATTTTAGAAGAGACTGAAAAACTTGAACAACTCAGAGCCATTTCAAGTGGTAAAAAAATAAATATGGTAAAGGTTATCTCAAATAGTTTTGGAATAGACACAAAAGAAGATTTAGAAAACGCACTGAAATTTTTTAACTAGGATGGTACATGGATAAAAGTTTTTTACAAAATATAACGATACTTTATGTTGAAGATGAAGATGAAGTAAGAGATCTTACAAGCAATTTTTTAGCTAAATTTGTTCATAAAATTATTCCTGCACAAAATGGTAAAGAGGGACTAGAACTTTTTCAACAGTATCATGAAAATAGTGAGCTTGATAATATAGATTTAATTGTAACTGATATTAATATGCCTAAAATGAATGGTTTAGATATGTTATTAGAGATTGGTAAAATTGATCATCTTATTCCCTCAATTGTAACAACAGCACACAATGATGCTTCATTTTTAAAAGAAGCAATCAATCAGCGTGTACGAGGATATGTAAGTAAGCCTCTTAATATGCATGATTTGATTGATAGTATTTTAGTTGTATCAGAACCTGTATATTTAAAAGCGAAATTGGAAAAACTTAATAATGAATTGAAGCTCAAAGTGGAAAAAAAGACTTATGAGTTACAATCAATTCTTGATGCTCAAGATAATCTTATTTTAGTAATTACAGGTGATGGAACTATTGATGTAAATCAAACTTTACTTGACTTTTTTGGATATAAAAGTAGTAAAGATTTTGCTTTAAATCATAGTTGTATTAGTGATTTATTCCTTGACAAAAATAGCTATTTTGTAAAAAAAGATAGTGATAATTGGCTTGAAGATATTATGAAACTAGAAGATAGTAATCGTGTTGTGTTGATGAAAAATTTAAAAGGTGAAGAGATTATTTTTAGAGTAAATGTAAAATCATTTATGTTTCATACACAACACTGGGTTATTTCTTTTACAGATATTACAGATTTAAAAAATTATACGTATGAATTACAGTATAAAGCAACACACGATAATCTTACAAAACTTTATAATAGACAAAAACTTAATGATGAACTAGATAAAGAGATAGTAAGAGAAAATAGATATAAGCATGGTTTATCAATCTTAATGTTAGATATAGATAATTTTAAAAATATCAATGATACTTATGGTCATGATGTTGGTGATGTTGTTTTAAAAGATATCTCTAAAATTATTTTAGAATCAATTCGTGCTACAGATTATGCTTGCAGATGGGGTGGTGAAGAGTTTATGGTTCTTTTACCTGAAACAACTGTAGAACAAGCTTTTAAAATTGCCGAAAACATAAGAATAAATATCGAAAATTATATCAATCCAGTATTACCAAATAAAACTACAGTAAGTATTGGTGTTGTTGAATTTCAAAGAGACAAAGATGATATAGAAACATTTGTAAAAAATGTAGATTTAGCAATGTATCAAGCAAAAAAAACAGGAAAGAATAGGGTCGTAAAATATGAAAAATAAAGTTATATCAAAAATAGTTGGTGGGAAATATAAAAATAGAGTTATTGAACTCCCATCATTAGAAGTTACAAGAAGTTCAAAATCAATTTTAAAAGAGTCATTTTTTAATGTACTTCAATTTGATATTATAGATACACTTTTTATTGAAGCATTTGGTGGAAGTGGAGGAATAGGGCTAGAAGCTTTAAGCCGTGGAGCAAAACACAGTTATTTTTGTGAAATAAATAAACAATCATTTAAAACGTTGCAAAAAAACTGTGCAGCAATAGAGCCTGAAAGTTGTACTACGCTTTTTGGTGATACATTTGAAAAGATTCCAAATCTCATTAATCAATTAGCAGATCAAAAAAGTGTTCAAGAAAATGACATTATTTTATATTTAGACCCTCCATTTGATATAAGAGAAGGGATGACTGATATTTATGAAAATACATTCGATATTGTAAGAGGTATTACAAATAGAAATGTTGTTTTAGTTACTTTTGAACATATGACAGGTTTAGAAATGCCTGAAAAATTAGGTCATTTTGAAAAATATAAAA
This sequence comes from Arcobacteraceae bacterium, assembly GCA_049670825.1. Classification (GTDB taxonomy): domain Bacteria; phylum Campylobacterota; class Campylobacteria; order Campylobacterales; family Arcobacteraceae; genus JAIOSF01. The sequence goes on from JBATTX010000023.1 coordinate 10,395, forward strand.
CGAAAAAATTTGGGAAAAGTTCTTTAACATATTACCGTGTATAGATTTTCAGTTCTTCTTTTAGGTTGTATTATAGTTGGTGTGTTTATACTGCCATTTATCTATACAACTTCCCCTTTTACACTTGATCCCAATAAAATTCTTTTAGCTCCAAGTTTTGAACACATTATGGGAACTGATAGATTAGGCAGAGACATATTTGCTCGAATTTTAAATGGTGGACAAACTTCACTTATAATAGGATTTTTAAGTGCAAGTATCGCATCATTTATTGGGTTATTTATAGGTATTAGTGCTGGATATTTTAAAGGAAATTATGACAAATCAATTACTATTATAATAGATTTATTTTTAACATTTCCGACATTTTTTTTACTCTTAGCGTTAGTAAGTTATATGGAAGCTTCTATTGTGATACTTATTGTTGTTCTGTTTATTACTGGATGGATGACAACTGCTAGAATGATTAGAAGTGAAAGTTTTGCTATATCTAATAAACCATATATTAAAATACTCAAATTAGCAAATGTGAGTAATAGTAAAATTATTTTTAAATATTTTACACCATTGCTAGCACCGATTTTTCTTATTTCATTTACTTTTGGAGTAGGTGGTGCTATACTTGCAGAATCTGGTCTGAGTTTTTTAGGCTTAGGTATTAATCCTCCTCAAATTAGTTGGGGAAGTTTGTTAAGCGAAGGTAAAGCGGTTATTGAAATAGCTTGGTGGGTTAGCTTTTTCCCTGGGTTATTTATTTTTTTGATTACATTTGCATTGATGCAAATTGCAGATTTTTTACAACAAAAAGCAAATAATAAAGAATTAAACTAGGAGAATAATGATGTTGGGATTTATTATAAAAATGTCATTTTTGGTTATTGCCATTATGATTGCATTAAATATTTTTGCACCAAAACAAGCGGAAAAAGTACTAAACTATTTTAGTGAAACGACACATATTGAAGAAAATACTTTAAGAGAGAGTTTAGATAAAGCAACAAAATTTACAACAGATACAGTAGACGAGGTATCTACTAAAGTTAAAAAAAACTTAGCAGAATAAACTCTTTATATATTCAAAATTAGATTTTATTTAATACAAAATCTAGTTTTGATGTAGATAAAATTCTTTTTGCAAAACCTAAAATATATGTTGCTTTTGTAATATAATATCGAGGTTTTACTTTTCTTGCTATAATGATTTTTTCTACAATTTTTGCCACCTCAATTGCTTCAAGATTAAAAGGAACTGTACTTTTATCGGCATTTATATTTTTTTCATACTCTTTTTCAAATCTTGAATTTCTCATATCAATATTTTCAAAAGTTTTAGCAATCGCATTTTTTCTAAAGTCACTTGTAACTGGACCTGTATTTAAAACTGTAGCATTGATATTTGTATCTCTTAATTCCAATCGTAAAGTATCTGTTAATCCTTCTATTGCATACTTTGTTGCATTATAAGCACCACGAAGTTTAAGGGAAATGATACCTAATACTGAGCTATGTTGTATGATAGTTCCATATCCTTGTTTCTTCATGATTTTTAAAACTTGCAGTGTAACTTCATGAAGTCCAAATAGATTTGTTTCAAATTGCTCTTTTAAAATTTCTGTTGAGATATCTTCTATAGCACCTGGCTGCCCAAATCCAGCATTATTAAAAACTACATCTAAAGTTCCATTTGTAATTTTTAAAATCTCATCTAATGTTTGCGTAATAGTCTCGTGTTTTGTAACATCAAGAAGAAATGAAGTGAGTCCTAAATTATGAAGCTTGTTTACATCTTCTTGTGCTCTTGCTGTAGCAAATACTTGGTACCCCTGTTTGTGTAGATACAAAGCCGTTTCATACCCTATACCAGTTGAACAACCAGTAATAAGTATAGTTGAATTTTTTAAATTCATTTTTATCCTAAGTGTGAAAAATTTTGATATTATAGCGTATGGATAATATAAAACAACTATTAGATGCAGAAGTTAAAAAAAGAAATAATCTAGAGGAATTAACTCAGAATACACCCGATCCTTTGATGATTGCACAAAAAAATAACGATGAATATATCGCACTTATCTGTGCACTTTTTTCATATGGAAATGCTCATCAAATTGTAAAATTTTTAGATTCACTTGATTTTGAACTTTTAAATCAAAGTGAAAAAAATATTAAAAAGTCACTTCAAAACCATTATTATAGATTTCAAAAACCTGAAGATGTATCTGCAATTTTTATTGCAATTAAAAGGTTGCAACAAACAGATAGTTTAGAAAATATTTTTAAAAGCGAGTATGATAAAAATCATGATGTACTGGAAGGAATTTCAAAAATTATACAAAATGTTGCAGAAGTTTATGAGTATAATAGTGAAGGATACAAATTTTTAATAGGAACACAACCAAAAAGAGATAAACAAAATAAAATCAAACACATAGGTAACTCTTGTTATAAAAGGTACAATATGTTTTTAAGATGGATGGTTCGTGATGATAATTTAGATATGGGATTATGGAAAAACGTTTCTAAAAAGGATTTAATTTTACCCCTTGATACACATACTTTTAAGGTGTCTCAAAAACTGGGACTGCTTAAAAGAAAAACTTATGATTTAAAATCTGCAATGCTTATCACTGAAGAATTAAAAAAATTTAATAACCAAGATCCTATCATGTATGATTTTGCGCTTTATAGAATAGGACAAGAAAAAATAATTTTATAATATATAAAAATTATTATATAAAGACGAATATAAGACTAAGTAATGTATAATTTTTTTATTTTAGAATCAAGAAAAGGGATCCAATGTCTACATCCGTATCATGTGATGATATTTCAAAATTTAAATTTTTAGCATCAAACTATAATATATTGATTGTAGAAGATTCAAAATCTATGAACAAGATACTTTATCAATCTTTTAGTAAGAAAGGATTTAAATGTCATAGTGCCTTAACTCTTCAAGAAGCTAGAGAGATTTTAGATACAACTAGAATTGATTATATATTATTAGATTTACATTTACCTGATGGAGATGGTTTTGAGATAATCAATGAACGGGAACAATCACATGAAAAGATTTTTGTTTTAACAGCAGAATCTGATAAAGATTTTCAAGAGAGTGTTTACAAAAAAGGGATTATAGATTTTATAGTAAAAGATTCTGATTTCTTTTATAAAATAAATCAAATTATACTCTCTATTGAAAGCTTGGAAAAGAATAAACAAAAGACAGTTTTAATCGTAGATGATTCATTAGTTATTCAAGCACAACTTAAAAATATACTTGAAAATCGTAACTATAAAACAGCACTAGCTGCAGATACACAAACAGCAATGCAAATACTAAATGAAAAAAAAATAGATTTGATGTTACTAGATGTAGAATTAAAAGAATCAAACGGAATAGAATTTTTAAAAAAACATAAAAATGACATTGTAGTAAAAAAAAATATACCAGTTATGATAGTATCAGGAAATGTTGATGCATCAGTGATTCGTGAGGGCTTAAAGTCTGGTGCTGTTGATGTTATCAAAAAACCATATGTTTTAGAAGAGATTATTTTAAAAGTTGATTTATGGGTAGATTACAGGCGAAAAGAGGATGAAGTAAAATGTTCAACAGCAATTTTAGCTGAATATAAAGATGCCGTTGATGAACGTTCAATAGTATCAAAAGCAGATTCTAAAGGTCGTATTACTTATGTAAATAAGCATTTTTGTACAATCTCTGGTTACACAGAAGATGAACTTCTTGGTAAAAATCATAATATCGTAAGACATCCAGATATGGGTTCTGATGTTTTTAAAGAGATTTGGCATACGATTAAGGAGCTTAAAAAAACCTGGCAAGGGAAAGTCAAAAACCGTAAAAAAGATGGGTCATTTTATTGGGTTGATGCTTTGATCAGACCTATTATTGATAAAGATGGAGAGATAGTTGAGTTTATTGCATTAAGAAGTGATATTACGGAGATTGAAAACTATAAAGAGATATTAAAAAATCAATTAAGTGATACAAACCATTCTTTAGAAGAAAATATTAATTATACAGCTCAATATGAAGAAGCTATTAATACGTTTACAGCAATTTTGAAAACTGATGTGAATAATAATATTACTTATATCAATGAAGAGTTTTCGAAATTAAGTGGATATACACAAGAGGAACTTATAGGAACAAATACCGCACAATTAAGACATAAAAATCACAGAGTTGTTGGTGATTGTGCAAATTTAGCTAAAAAACTTTCACAAAATGAACATATGTCAATCACTTTCACAAATGTTGCAAAAGATGGTTCGTTGTATTTTGTAGAAACAATTGCATATCCTATTACAAATATTGATGGCGAGGTTGTCGAACACTTACAACTTATGCATGATATTACAGAACTCAGAAATTTACATAAAGAGATAGAAGAAACTCAAAAAGAGATAGTTTATAAAATGGGTGAAATAGGTGAAAGTAGAAGTAAAGAAACAGGAAACCATGTAAAAAGAGTTGCTGAGTATTCTAAAAATATTGCACTTTTATATGGATTGTCTGCTGAAGATGCTGAAATATTATTTACAGCAAGTCCTATGCATGATATTGGAAAAGTTGCAATTCCAGATAGTATTTTAAAGAAACCAGGACCTTTGACTGATGAAGAGTTTGAAGTGATGAAAACACATGCAGAGATAGGTTTTGAAATATTAAAAGGGTCTACAAGAAAAGTTTTAAAAGCAGCTTCAATTGTATCTCACGAACACCATGAAAAATGGGATGGAAGAGGGTATCCAAGAGGTTTAAAAGGTGAAGAGATTCATATTTTTGGAAGAATAACAGCTATTGCAGATGTATTTGATGCCTTAGGTTCACATCGTTGTTACAAAAAAGCTTGGGAAGATTCAGAAATATATAATCTTTTACAGGAACAAAGTGGAAAGCAGTTTGATCCAAAGCTTGTCGATATATTTTTGGAAAACAAAGCTATATTTACTGAAATACGAGATAAATATGCTGATAGCTAGTATTGTGTATAAAAAAGTAATATTTATAGATAATTGAAATAAATATAAGAATTATTAATTAATAATTAAAAAATTAATATATTGTTTTGTATAATGTTTCCATAAGGAATTGATATGGAAATAAACAAATTTAGCTTTAAAATAAGTACAACAATACTCTCTATATTTTTTGTTCTAGTTGGTGTGATTGCAACTGCAACAATATTTTTGCAATTTTATTTTGCAAAACAGCTAGCCAATAAAGCAACATATAGTACGGTTCAATATGTATCTCAAAAAACACTAACAGAGTTAAATAGTATAAACGAATTTACCAATGAGTATATTTCGTTACTTTCACTTTCTAGTTTTATTGAAGATACACCTGTACCTAATGAACATCATGGTATGTTAAAAAAGTTTGTTTCTATTATGTCAAGTAAGAGTTATATATATGCCATGTATACGGGCCATGAAAATGGCAATTTTTATGAAGTAATAAATTTAGATATCGATCCTAAATTACGTAAAAAGTACAAATCATCGCAAAAAGAACGCTGGTTAGTAGTAAAAATTTTTTTAACAAACAATAAAAGAATACGTGTGCAAGAGTATCTTGACACAAATTTAAATATTATAAGAAAAACAACTGAATCAACTTTATACAATCCTACCCAACGACCATGGTACAAGCAAGCTATGACTTCAAGTGAAATGATAAAAACAGATCCTTATATGTTTTCAAATCTTGAAAGCTTAGGAGTAACCTACTCAAAAAAAGTACAAAACTCAAATACCGTTATGAGTATTGATATATCTTTATCAAGTTTAACAAAATTTTTACAAACGCAAGAGATATTTAAAGGGAGTAAACTTTATATATTTAATCAAAAAAATCAACAAGTTGTTGCTTCAAATGTTGATTTTTCAAATGAAGATAAAACACTTCATGCACAGTTAAATAATTTTATAACAAATGATACAGAAAGCTTAAAGGAACAAAGTAAAGATTATTTTGTGTCAAGTGTGAATCTTCAGTCAAAATATACAAAAAATGAGTATTTGATTTTAATCCTGCCACAAGATGAGATACTCAAACCATACAATGAAAAAATATTGATGTCGATTTATGCAAATATTATATTGATGTTGATTACTTTGCCTATTATTTGGTATGTAAGTAAGATTATTATTAATCCAATTAAAGCCTTAGAGCATGAAAATGTTAAAATTAAGAACAGAAAATTTGATCATGTTAATCCTATTAATTCTCGTATTAAAGAGATAGATGATCTTTCTGTTTCTATGGTATCTATGTCTCAATCTATTAAAGAGTATGAGGAAGCTCAAATTAAACTAATGGATTCTATTATCGAACTTATTGCAAGTGCAATTGATGCAAAGTCAGAGTATACAGCAGGTCATGGACAAAGAGTACCTGAGATTACTATGATGATTGCAAGAGAAGCATCAAAATCAAAAGAGGGTATTTTTAAAGATTTTACTTTTACAGATGAAGAAGAGGAGCGTGAGCTTAAAATCGCGGCACTTCTACATGACTGTGGAAAAATTACTACTCCAGAATATGTAGTAGATAAAGCAACAAAATTAGAAACTATCTATAACAGAATCCATGAGATTCGTACACGATTTGAGGTAGTTCATAGAGACTTAGAAATTTTATACTATAAAAAGCTTCAAAACTCTGCAGATAAAGATGGACTAGAATCTTGGTTAAAAAAAGAGCAACAATCTTTACAAGAGGATTTCGCATTTATTGCTACTTGTAATATTGGTGGGGAGTTTATGAGTGATGAATATATTGAACGTATTAAAAAAATTGCAAATATTACTTGGATAAAAAACTTTGATGATACCATAGGTCTCTCTCAAAATGAGAAAGATAGATTATCTTCACTTGATGATACAAAAATTCAAAATCTTCTTTGTGATAAACATAGTCATATCATTAAAAGAACACGATACTTTCAAGATGAATACGAAGCAGATGGTTTTAAAGGTGAAGTACCTGAGCATCTATATAATTTAGGCGAAGTGTATAACTTAACAGTAAGAAAAGGAACTCTTACCAATGAGGAACGATTTAAAATCAATGAACATATTATCATGAGTATTAAGATGTTAAGTCAGCTTCCATTTCCAGAACAACTCAAAAATGTTCCTGAGTTTGCAGGTGCACATCATGAAACACTCATTGGTACAGGATATCCTCGACAACTTACAAAGGATCAGATGTCACTACCAGCAAGAATCATGGCAGTTGCAGATATTTATGAAGCATTGACAGCATCAGATAGACCATACAAAGAACCAAAAAAACTTTCAGAATCTATCAAGATACTTAGTTTTATGGTAAAAGATCAACATATAGATAAAGATATTTTTGAATTATTTTTAACAAGCGGAGTATACAAAGAATACGGAGAGAAGTTTTTATTGCCTGAACAGATTGATGAAGTAGATATTTCTCAGTATATAACAAAATAGGGATTTAGCATGAAAATATCAAAATTGTATGCCAATAATGCAAATTTCAAAACGATTGTATTTGATAAGGGTATAAATTTTATTCTCTCTTCGTCTGATGGTGTTGGGAAAAGCAGTCTTTTTCAGCTAATAGATTTTTGTTTATTGGGTGATAAAGGCTTTCTTTCAAAAGAACATTTTAAAGACTATATTTTTTATATAGAGCTTCAAATCGCTTCAAATAGATATATTACGATAAAAAGACCAGTAGTTAGTGGTAAAAATATCGAATTAAAAATTACAAAACAAAAGTCGATGCTTTTGGATGAAAAAGAATTTAATAAAAAAGGTAGCTTAGGTGTCGCTAAATCTTTTTTTGAAAATAAAGTAAACTATTCATTAAGTAAATTCAGAACATATGTTACATATTTTTTAAGAGATGAAGAGAATCAAAATGATATTTTTGTATTAAATAAATATAAACAGTCTCCTGAGATAGAATACAAAACAATTGTCTCAAATCTTTTAGGTATAGATGGGCGTAAAATAAAAAGACAATATGATTTAGAGAAAGAGCTAGAAAAATTAGAAGCCCAATCAACAGAATTTAAAAATGTGCAAAAAGATTTAGAAAAAGTTATTGAAGAAAACAAAGCATTAGTTGATAATCATTTCCTAGATAAATTAAAAAATAGTATTGCTAAATATGGAAAAATGATACTCAATAAAGAGACAGTTTTAGAAGTAGGTTTTAACAATTTCAATACTATAGAGTTTAGTATTCAAGTAGAAAACAATACTGATCATGACAGTACTACTACAAAGCTGTTATGTTTTGTTTTTGCAGCTGCATTGGCAGAATCTTATGTACAAAAACGGCTTATTAAGTTTGTTGCTTTTGATAGTCCATTTACAGAAAATACAAATAGTTACGAAGATGGTATTTATAAAGCTATAGATGATTTACATATAAAAGGTATTCAGACAATTATCACATCAAATGAAAACGCTATTCATAATCCTGAAAATATTTTAGAGATAAAAAATGAGTATCTAACTGGATATTTAAGTGATGATGATAAACTTATGGGTGAGTTTTAATTTATTTGACATTGCATTATGCAATCTTTCTAAATATTCTTATCCTTTATAGTATATAATATTTTTGATTTAAGAGTTATATGTATCAATCATGTTTGAGATATAACTCTTGATTAATACTTAAATAGGATTTTATCACTTGAAATTGCATATTGATATAGACTGCTTTTTTGTCTCAGCTCATCGTATTACAAATCCTGAATATGAAAATATTGCATTAGCTGTTGGTGGACGAAGCAATCTTTCTATTTTTGATACAAAAAAAAGTGTTCGAACTATGAGTAAAATAGAGGGAGCTTTTACAAGTTCTATTTTAAGTAGTAATGATAATAAAACTTTTGAAGAGTATTATGTAGATGATGATAAACGAGTGCGAGGTATTATCACAACATCAAGTTACCAAGCAAGAGAATTCGGTGTCAAAACTGCAATGAGTGTAGCTGAAGCATTGCGATGGTGCCCACACCTAAAAGTGTTACCTCCCAATTACCCTTTGTATCATGAACTTTCACATAAGTTTAAACTTCTTTTAGAAAAAGAGATACCATCTATAGAACAGTTTAGTATCGATGAGTTTTTTGGAGATATTACAGGATGGATAAAAGATGAAGATGTTTATGAATTTGCTGTAAAATTAAAACAAAAGATAAAAAATGATTTGGGTTTACCTGTGTCTATTGGTGTGTCACAGTCAAAATGGATAGCAAAACTTGCAACTGAATTTGCAAAACCTTTTGGAGTAAGATATATACCGACCAAAGAGGTGCCAAATTTTATTAGTGATATTCCTATTTCTAAGTTTCCTGGTATTGGAAAAGGGTATCAAGAGCGACTAGCTAAATATAATATAAACACTTTAGGTGAAATCGAGTCAAAAAAAGAACTATTCTACTCTTGGGGAAAACCTGGTATTCAACTCTATCATAGAGTATGTGGCACAGACAATGAAAAAATAGCACTCGCCCAAAGCAGAAAATCTATAGGATTAGGAAGAAGTTTTGACCCCGAAGCAGATAGAATTGAGATAAAAAGGCGTATCACTATTTTGTGTAGACATATAGCATTTTTAGCACTCAAAGGCAAACACAAGCCTATGACTTTTGCTATTAATATTCGTTACCAATATGGGGAAAAAGCAAAAGATTTTGTCAATACAAATAGAAGTTTTAGTGAATTATTTTTAAAACAAGAGATGATAAAACTGTTTGATAAAATAGATATTCATCGTTCACATGCTATCATTCAACTTAATTTGACTTTATCAAATTTTTCAGAAAATAAACCAACTACGATGAATCTTCTGAGTTTTGAAGAGGATAACAAACAAGTGAATCTAACACACTCTATGCAAAAACTACGAGATAAGTTTGGCATAGATATTATAAAAAGTGCAGGGGAATTAAAAAATGACAATCATCAATCAAAATGACATGATGCAGATATACTCTATTTTAGAGCAAGAATTAGCGAAGCTAAAACCACATGAGATTTTAGAGTTTCAGATAAAAAATGATGATGTTGATTTTAAAGCGTGGGTTGATTTGTCACAACTTCTTTTTTGTAAGATGCTCACCCCAGAAGTGAGCGATACTCATCTTATTATGAAGTTTAAAAAACTGAATCTTGAAAGTTCATTTCATAATGATACTGAAGATATAGAGGCAAAATATGGTTCAAGTTCAACTTTTGCAACAATTGATAAAAATAATCAACCAGCCTTTTTAGTACACTATTTAAAAGCTTTAGAGAATGTAAAACTAGATACTAGAATACGGATACTAAACCTTGGAGTTAATAGTGGTGAAGAGTTTGAGGTGATAAAAAAATATGCAAAAAACTTTGAAAATCTTGAGTTAGTTGGAGTTGATTATTGTAGTTCAGCCATTGCAGAAGCAAAAAAGAATTTTCCTGAATCAAATGTCTCTTTTCTTGTTGGAGATATTAATAAACTTGAAGAGCTAGATTTAGGAAAGTTTGATTTGATCATTTCTATAGGTACTTTACAAAGTTCGAGTTTGGATTTTAACAAAACATTTATGGGGATCGTTCAAAACTACTTGCGTCTTGATGGTTCGATGATACTTGGATTTCCAAATTGTAGATGGATAGATAAAGAGATGATCTATGGTGCAAAAGTAAAAAACTACAATTTTTCAGAACTCTCACTACTTTTTAAAGATGTAAACTATTGTAAAAAATATTTACAACAAAAAAAATTCAGAGTAACAGTTACGGGAAAAGACTATATCTTTTTAACTGCAACTTCTATAAGAAAATAATCATGGCAGAACTTTTTAAAAACCTCTACAATGAAAAATTTATCGAACAATTAAGCACAGAGTTACAATCCTTTCATCCTGGTTTTGATAAACAATCTTTTACAAATGCAATCTTTGATGAGAGTTGGAAAGTTCTGGAACTAAAACAACGTATGAGACATATCTCTACGAAAATGTATCTCTACTTACCACATAACTACAAAAATGCAATCGAGATTTTGAAACAAACATATCAAAAACTGGATTCGTTTGGTTTTCGTTTAGAAAATATCATTTTTCAAGATTTTGTAGAGTTGTATGGTTTGGAAGAGTGGGAGATCTCTATGGAGGCTTTGGAGTGTTTTACGATAAATTGTAGTAGTGAGTTTGCTATAAGGCAGTTTATTTTACACGATGAACAAAAAGCTATGAATCAGATGCTACTTTGGGCACAGCATGAAAACCATGAGATACGAAGACTCTCATCTGAAGGGTGTCGTTCACGACTTCCTTGGGCAGTTGCGTTACCAAGTTTTAAAAAAGATCCCTCAAAAGTTTTAGAAGTTTTAGAACTTCTTAAAGATGATGAGAGTAAATATGTACAAAAAAGTGTAGCAAACAACATAAATGACATCAGTAAAGACAACGAACAAATCGTTATAGACCTCATAAAAAAATGGCATGGATATAGTAAGAGTAGGGATTGGATACTTAAGCATGGAAGTAGAACTGTACTTAAAAACTCCCATCCAGAAGTACTTCAACTTTTTGGATATGAGCAAAATGAGAGCTTACGAGTTGAAAACTTCCGATGTGATGAGCGTGTAAAAAGTGGCGAATAGTTCCACTTTTCATTTGATATCAAAAGTGATATTCTTATAAAAAAACTAAGAGTAGAGTACAAAATAGACTTTTTAAGAGCAAATGGGAAACACAACTCAAAGGTATTTAAAATAAGTGAAGTGAATAATTTCATAGGGAGAAAAACAATAGAAAAAAAATACTCATTTAAACCTATTAGTACACGAAGATATTATTTGGGTGAGCATAAAGTAAGTGTTATGGTAAATGGTGTTATTTTGGGTCTTTGCAGTTTTGACTTGACAGCATAAGGTTTATATTTAATAATCCTTATCCAAATTTTCTAAAATCAAACTATCCATAATCTGATTTTTAAAAAGAGCATCTTCGTGTTGCTGTTTTAAAAATCTATTTTCCTCTTTGAGTGAGATGTAT
>JBATTX010000024.1:0-2668 GCA_049670825.1 Arcobacteraceae bacterium
GGACATATAGTAGAATAATTCTAAAATAAGAGAATAGAATATATTATTCTATCTCTTCCCATGTTCCATACATATTATCAATATCTTTGATTACGTCAGATGAAGCATTATGATATCGTAAAAATGAAACAATATTTTGGTAATGATCTTTATCAAACTCCATTGTGATATTATTCTCTTCACCATATACTCTAGCAACTGCTGGCTTATAGAGATTTCTTATTTTTAATCCACCAACATTTAAGTTTGTTTTATAGTATGCAACTATCTCTCTTTCATCTTTAAGTGTTCCTAATAATCCTGAAAGAGATAAAAGCTTTAATGATTTTACATTTGGGACATTTCTAATATCATATCTTTGATCTTTTAAAGGTTTTCCCTCTTCATCTACTTTTAAATCTATTTTAATAGCAAAGTTTTCATTTTTTTCTAAGCCTTGAAAATTTAAAGTGTACTCTTTTGCAAACAACGATCCAAAAAGTGTCAATGTTAATAATAATTTCTTCATAATATAAAATCCTCTCAATTATATTTCTATATTTTTAGATATAATAATAACATAAAAGGTATAAAATGTTAAACGATCAAAACTTTATAAATATAGCAAAAGAGATAGCTAGTGCAAGTAAATGTGTATCAAAACAAGTAGGTGCTGTAATAGTTAAAAATGGACGAATCTTAAGTACTGGATACAATGGTACACCACCTGGGTACATCAACTGTTCTGCACACTGGGATGGAGAGTATACAAGTGAACATCATGAGTGGTCAAAAACTTATGAGATACATGCAGAGATGAATGCAATTATTTGGGCAGCAAGAGAAGGGATCAAAATAGATGGAGCAACTATTTATGTAACTTTAGAGCCATGTAGTGATTGTAGTAAAAACCTTATTGCAAGTGGTATCAAAAGAATTGTGTATGATAAAGCGTATGAACATACAAACTCTGAAGTGGTAACCAAATTTATAAAAGACAACAATGTGAGTATAGAGAAACTTGAAGATATCCTCAAATAAAGAGTTTTATGCACAAGCGATAAAAGAGTATGGAGTATCTGCACAAGGGGTACATTGGAATAGCAAGTATACCCAATATAAACGCTTTGAGATATTAACCAAACAGATAAAAAAGCATATCACTACATCTTCAATCATTGATGTAGGATCAGGTTTTGGTGAATACTACAACTACTTACGAAATAATAATAAAACTCCAAAACACTACATTGGAGTAGATTGTGAAGAGAATATGATAAATATCTCACGAAAACGCTTTCCATCGGTTGAGTTTCTAAATCAAAATATTTTAAATGATTCACTTATACCTGCTGATTATTATCTCTGTAGTGGTGCTATGAATATTCTTTCATTAGAAGAAGTTAAAGTCTTCATAGAGAGATGTTTTCAATATTCTCAAAAAGCATTTATTTTTAACTATTTAAAAAATGACACCTTTTGTGATATCAATAAAGAAGATATTATGAATATAATCAAAAAAATTACGACAAATATCAAAGTGGTGGAAGGCTACTTGGAGAATGATTTTACTATTGTTATGGTAAAATAAATTTTTTAAAATAAGGAACATACTATAATGAACAAAATAATTTTAAGCATACTTTTTTGCACAGCTAGTCTATACGCAGGACTTGTAAATGCAATCGCTATAACAGTTAACGATACACCAATTACTCTTTATGATATAGATACAGAGATGCAAACAAATAAAATCTCTAAAGACCAAGCAGTTTCAATGATCATTGATAAGATTTTATATGATCAAGAGATTGAAAAAAATAAAATCAGTATAGATCTATTTGATGTAGATAATTACATCGAAAAATTAGCTGCAAACAATAATATGAATGTATTGGATTTTAAATCACTTGTAAGACAACAACAAAATTACGAACTATTTAAAGAAAATATCAAGAAACAACTTCTTCATCAAAAACTTATCACTAAAATTGCGAGTGGTAAATTAAAAATAGCATCAGATGATGATTTAAAAATTTATTATAAAAACAATAAAGAGCAATTTAAAATTGCAGATACGATTGATGTGATCGCTTATATTTCAAAAGATAAAAAAGCATTAACAAGCTTGAAAAAAAATCCGCTTCTTCAAAGTGATGCAATAACAAGTCAACAACTAACAATGAAACAAAATGAGCTCAATGCACAAACAAAATATATCTTAAATACAACAGCTCAAAAAGAGTTTAGTGCTATTTTTGCGCAAAATCAAAACTACAATATGTTTTTTGTACAAAATAAAAAAGATATCAATACTTTAAAATTTGAAGATGTAAAAGAACAAATTTTTCAAATCATTATGCAAAAAAGAGAACAAGACTATCTAAAAAACTATTTTGATACAACAAAAATCACTGCTGATATCAAAGTACTTAGATAAATAACACTACATTTTACACATTAAATCATCTAAAGATGATGTGTGGTATAATCATAAAATAATAAGAATTAAGGAAACAATTTATATGTTTGAAACAATTATAGGTTTAGAGGTTCATGCTCAGTTAAATACAAATAGTAAACTATGGTGTAACTGTGCTACTAGTTTTGGTGAAGTTGCAAATACAAATGTATGTCCAACATGTTTAGGATTACCTGGAGCTCTTCCTGTTTTAAATAAAGAAGCTGT
>JBATTX010000025.1:0-2212 GCA_049670825.1 Arcobacteraceae bacterium
TTTTACTTTTATTTTTGTGATACCTTCTGCATTTGTAACTAATTCCCACTCATCAGGTATCTGATAAGTTTCTTCCATTTGTATTTTTATAAATTTTGCCATGTTGCATTCTCCGAAATAAATTTTAGGGAAATGGTATCAAAAAGTAGATAGTTTATGAGTTAAAAAACTATCTCGTCAATTTAATTAACATATAATCTTCATTTTTACCATTAAGCTTAAATTACAAATTAATAATACTTCGACAGTCTATAGGTAGCATCTTTGATATAAATTGCTCTTTGTAATATTCAAGTACATACAGATTATTCTAATCTAGAAGTGTAATACAACATGGAGTTATCTGAGTAACTCCTTTGTTTATAGGTGCTGTATTAAATTTGTTTAGATTAATACTTATTTCACTTCATTAAAAACTGCTATAACTTCACTTCTCTTAAACTTTTTTGCAAGATCTAAAGCAGTTTGACCATCTTTATTTTGTATATTTCTATCAACCCCATTCGTTAATAAAATTTTCACTATTGAATCATGTCCAAATACAGATGCATAATGAAGTGCTGTTTCATTGTTTACAGTTGTTGCATTCGGAAATGCACCATTCTCTAGTAAATAAGAAACAATACTACTTCTATTTGCTTTAGCAGCAAAGATTAATGCTGTACCTAAGGTCCTTTTATTTCCTTTAATATTTACGTCAGCACCTTTTGAAATTAAATATTTAACAACATCTAATCTACCTGCTTCTGATGCATACATTAAAGCTGTTTGTCCAACAATATCAAGTGAATTAACATCTGTACCATTATTAATTTCTTGTTTAATTTTTTCTAAATTACCCTTACTTGCAGGTATATGTAATTTCTCATTCATTGGACCACATCCACTAAAAGTTATTAGTACTAAAGCTAATAAAGCACTAAAAAATATTTTTTTCATTCTTATCCTTTGTGTTAAATAGCATATTATAACTCAACTTTTATAAAAAAATTTAATACTATTTTCTAACTTTACTTAAAATATTAAAAATAGCCTATACTATAAATCAAATAACCAATAATTTACAAAATCTTTTCAATTAAATAGCAGTTTGTTATCTTTATATAAAAAATAAACACATTCTGATATAATCCATTTTATGACACCATTTAAAGTACACACAGATTATTCTCCAGCAGGAGACCAACCAGAAGCTATCGAAAAACTAACTGCTAGTATAGTTAGTGGTAATAAATACAATACCCTTTTAGGGGTGACAGGTTCAGGTAAAACATACACGATGGCTAAAGTTATAGAAGCTACTCAGATGCCTACACTTATCATGACTCACAACAAAACTTTAGCAGCTCAGATATACTCAGAATTTAGAGGATTTTTTCCTGATAATCATGTCGAATATTTCATCTCTTATTATGATTATTATCAGCCAGAAGCGTACATCCCTCGAAGTGACCTTTTTATAGAAAAAGATAGTTCTATAAACAGTGAACTAGAAAGATTGCGTTTGAGTACAACGACCTCACTTTTGAGTTTTGATGATATCATTTGTGTAGCTTCCGTTTCTGCTAACTATGGATTAGGAAATCCAGTCGAGTACAAAAAAAATGTTCAAAAAGTTGAACTTGGTCAAGAGTATTCACAAAGAGCGATGCTTTTAAAACTTGTCGAGATGGGATACAAAAGAAACGATAAGTTTTTTGATCGTGGAGAGTTCAGAGTAAATGGAGATGTATTAGATATTTTTCCTGCATATTCTGAGGATGAATTTATCCGTCTAGAATTTTTTGGTGACGAGATAGAATCTATAGCCAAACTAGAATATATGACAAATCAAAGAAGAGCAGAAATTAAAGAAGTAACCATCTATAGTGTAAATCCATTTGTTGTATCACAAGATAGGCTAGCAAAAGCAGTTGAGTCTATAGAAAAAGAGTTAGCCGAGCGTTTAGAGTACTACCAAAAAGAGGAAAAACATGTCGAATACCAAAGACTTAAACAAAGAGTTGAGTTCGATTTAGAGATGATAGAAGCTACTGGTATGTGTAAAGGGATAGAAAACTATGCTCGACTTCTTACAGATAAAAAAGAGGGTGAAACACCCTATTCCCTTATAGATTATTTTGAAGCGATGGATAGACCATATTTACTTATCGTAGATGAATCACATGTGAGTTTATCTCAGTTTAGAGGAATGCATGCAGCTGATAGAAGT
>JBATTX010000026.1:0-3272 GCA_049670825.1 Arcobacteraceae bacterium
ACAGGCTGAAATCTTCTTTGCATTGCTGTATCTTTTTCAAAATACTTTCTGTACTCTTTTAATGTAGTTGCACCAATAGTGTGTAACTCACCACGAGCCAGAGCTGGTTTTAGAATATTAGCTGCATCCATACTTCCTTCACTTGCCCCAGCTCCTATGATCGTATGAATCTCATCAATAAATAAAATGATATTTCCTGCTTTTTGAACCTCTTTAATAACTGCTTTTAATCTATCTTCAAACTCACCTCGATACTTAGCCCCTGCGATTAACGCAGACATATCAAGTGAAATAACTCTTTTATTTATCAACGATGTTGGTACATCTTTATTTACAATTCTTTGAGCTAATCCTTCTACAATTGCTGTTTTACCAGTTCCTGGTTCTCCTAATAAAATAGGATTATTTTTTGTTTTACGAATGAGAATTTGCATCATTCTTTGTAACTGCTCATCTCGTCCTATTACAGGATCCAGTTTACCATCAATTGCTAATTTATTTAAGTCAATTCCATATTTATCAAGAGCTTCTAAATTATCATCCGCACTTTGCGAATTTACTTTATTACCACCTCGAATAGATTCAAGCTCTTTTTTTACTTCATTAAGATCTAAATATTTCCCTAAAGTATCTTTAAATACTTGATTTTTAATATTTGCAATTATCCAAGTATCTACGGCTAAAAAACTATCTCCACTGCTTGTCATGAGTCCTTGTGCATTTTCTAGTGAACTTACAACATTTCTACTTATTTTTATATTTTCCTTAGTCACTGTTGATACTGATGCTAGTTTATTTGCTAAACTTTTTACTTCAAGCTCAATTGCTACCTTATCGATATTTAATTTATTTAGTAATTGATTTAATACACTTGAGGTATTTGTTAACAGTCCCCATAAGATATGAACGATTTCAACTTCTTGATTTTTATTATGTAATGCTAAACTCAATCCAGATTCAATTGTTTCTTGCATTTGATTTGTTAATTTTTCAAATATTTTGTTACTCATTTTATAATCCTTTTATAGTATTGGCACTTAAATATATAAAGTGCTAATAAAAGTATAACACTTTAGTCTATCATTGTCAAGTATAATTTATAAATAAAAAAAGCAAGGCAAAACCTTGCTTTTTTTATTTATAGACTACAACCTCGTCCCACACTGTTGTGAACCTCTTTGAGTCCACAATTATTGCAGGAGTATTCAATTTCAACTATTCCACTACATCCATGTTTTTTAAGTAAACGTTGTTTAATTGCTTCTACTTTAAATAATGCACCTGTATTTTGATCTTTGAAACTTTTAGTTGTAGCATTACAAGAGGGACAAGTTCCCTTGTCTAAAGCCTCTTGTCTAGATTTTTTTGATTTAAAAAAAAGTAATACCGAAAAAATTGATATTAAAAATAAAAGTAAAATACCAATTATCGTGTACATAATAACTTATTTAACGATATTGTATTTCTTCATTACAGTTTCAAGTAATTTCATATTTTCTTTACTTGGAGCTGTTAAGGGAAGTCTGTATTCTAAAGTATCTATTAATCCAGCAATGTACATCGCTGCTTTGATAGGGATAGGATTACTTTCACAAAATAGAACAGAGTTTATTGCATAAAGTTCATTGTTGATCTTTTTTGCTTCTACAAAATTACCTGATAAAGCTTCTCTTGCTAATTCACTAGTAATATCAGGTAATAGGTTAGAGGTAACAGATGTAAATCCAGCACCACCACTTGCAATAACTGCATAATTAATTGCATCATCACCACTTAAAACTTTTAATTCTGGACGTTGTGATAAAAGCTCTGTCACTCTATCTAAACTTCCTGTTGCTTCTTTGATTCCATATATATTTTTACAATCATCAAAAAGTCTGATAACAGTATCAGCTAAAATATCAACACCTGTTCTTCCTGGTACATTATAAAGCATAAATCCTAAATCAGGAACAGAATCAGCAATAGCCTTATAATGTTGATATAAACCCTCTTGAGATGGCTTGTTATAGTAAGGGCTTACTGAAAATATTGCATCAACTCCACATTTTTGAGCATGTTGTGCTATACTGATAGCTTCAAGTGTTGAGTTACTTCCTGCTCCTGCTAAAACCTTAGCTGTTGTTCCTTTTGCAACTTCAACTGCAATCTCTATACATCTTTTATGTTCATCATGTGTTAATGTTGCACTTTCCCCAGTTGTTCCTACTGGACATATCGCATCAATACCATTATTAATTTGTCTTTGAATAAGTTTAGCATAAGACTGCTCATCTAATTTACCATTTGTAAATGGCGTAATAATTGCGGTCGTAGCACCTGTAACTAATGTCATATTTCTTTCCCTTATTTTAAATCTAGTATATTTTTTGCATTATATCATTTCTATTTAATAATATAGCTTTACTCTTTTTCTTTATTTTTTTTCAAAATTACTGTTGTTGAGTTATCTTTAGTCAAGTATTTTTTAGCAACATCTACTAAATCTTTTACTTTTAATTTTTCTATATTTTCCTCATAACTCATCAATGGTGAGATATCACCTCTTGATAAATAACTTCCATATAAACTTGCAACACTGCTTGAACTTTCGAGTGAAAATATAAAATCTGATTTTGTATTTTTTTTCACTTTATTAAGCTCTTCAATTTTGATATCGCCTGCTTTGATTTTTTCTATCTCTTCTAAAATTACTTTTTCAACATCTTTTGCGTCAACTCCTGGATTACAAACAGCCATAAATAGATAAACACCTGGATCTTTTAGTTCCATATTATATGCATATACAGTATTTACTAATTGCTTCTCATCAACTAAAATCTCATTGAGTCTACTACTTTTTCCTGAACTTAACAATTCACTTAAAGCAGATAATGCAATTTGGTCTTCATGTAAAAAGTTAGGAATATTAAAATTAATTGCAAGCATCTCGACTTCTGAATCTTTATGAATAACAACTCTTTTTGCACCATCTTGTTTTGGTTCAACAGTGTGAAGTTCTTTAAGTATTTTTTTACTATTTTTTGTATTTTTAATCTTATCAAAATTTCTTGTTACTTCTTTAAATACAGTATCTTTATCAATATCACCAGCCACAATTACTATTGCATTTGATGGCGTATAATATGTAGAGTGAAACTCTTTGATATCTTCTATTTTCCAATTTTGTATATCATTCATAAAACCAATTGGAGTCCAATGATATGGATGATAGGTAAAAGTATTATTGAAAAGTTTAAAATACAAATATCCCATAGGTGAATTATCAGTTC
>JBATTX010000027.1:0-3774 GCA_049670825.1 Arcobacteraceae bacterium
GCTGTTGAGTCTTTCTTAATCTGTCCTGTTATTACTTTGTTTCTACTATTGTAGTTATAATTCAAGTCTAATTTTGGTTTGTATCCACTGTACGATGAATCAAGAGTTAATTCTGATTCATCTAGTACATACTGTTGTTGTTTTAAACTATAATTGTTTTTTATAGCGATACTTACTGCATCATTTATATCCAAAGCAAAAAGATTTCCGCAAGTTGCTATACTAGCAGCAAGACTTAGTTTTAAAATTTTACTCTTCATCTTTTGTTCCTTTTATTTTATGTTTTGCTTTTTTTGTTACCTCTATTGCTTTAATAAAAAACATCAATAAAGCTGGTGTTACAAAAATTGTTAAGAATGTACTTAAAACCAATCCACCAGTAATAACAGAACCCAATCCTCTATAGAACTCAGACCCAGGACCTGGAACCAATACAAGTGGGAGCATACCAAATATAGAAGTTAATGCACTCATATAGATTGGTTTGATTCTTGTTTTTGTTGCTTCTAAAATAGCTTCTTTATGTTCCATGCCCTCTTTATGAATTAGGTTCAAACTTTGATGAACAATCAAAATAGCACTATTTACAACAATCCCCACAAGAATAATAAATCCAAGCATCGTCAGTACATCTAGTGGCTGAGGAGCTAAGAAAATATTTGTAAGTTTTAACCCAACAAATCCACCTGCTGTTGCTAATGGTACTGTAAACATAATAACAATTGGGTATATAAAGTTACCAAATAATGCAGACATTAATAAGTAAATAATAATAATCGCCAATACAAAGTTTTGAGCCAACATCCCTATAGTTTCAGATAGTTTGTCAGCTGTACCACTTAGTCCTATTGTTACATTTTTTGTCACACCTTTTGCTTCTAGATCTTTGATTACTCCACTTAAAACTTCCATAGTTTCTTGAATAGTCATATTTGCTGGTGGTGTCACTTGCAGGGTAATTGTTCTTTTCCCTTTTAAGTGTCTAATCTCACTAATACCAGTTGTTCCCAAACTTGTAGCTAAGGCTGATACTTGTGTTAATGTTCCATCAGGAAGTGCAATTTGTGCACTTAAAATATCTTGTGGTGTTCTTATTTGCTCTGTATCTGCTTTTATTCTTAGATCAATTTTTTTCTTACCATCTTGCTCAAAGTCACCAATTTTTCTACCATTCATAAGAACATCCACAACTACACCTAAATCGTTTGAACTCATATTTACAGCTTTTAAGGCATCTCTATCAGGTATGATTCTTACTTCTGGATAAAGTAACTCAATAGATGGCACAGGTCGAACTTGTGAACCTTTTACAGCTCCTTGTGTTGCCATAAATAGTTGCCCACCAACACTAGCAATATCTTCAATCTTTTCACCACTTATATCTACATTTACAACTTTCCCTTTACCAATTCCACTTTCAAATACACCAGATTGTAGTGATACCCCAAAAATACCTGGCATAGAGTTAATCACTGGTCTAAATAATGGAATCAGTTCTCTTGCTCTATCTTCATAAGCACTAGTCCCACCAAAGATGATAAAGTCCCCTCTTGAAACATAAAATAGTCTACTAATAGCAGGTGCTCCATTTACATCTTTATCTACATATTTACTCATAGATTTCATCAAGTATTCACCCATCTCATATCTTTGTTCATACGATAATCCTGGAGGTGGAATCAAGATATTAAAAATCAAGTTTTTATTTCCTTGTGGGAGATAATCTAACTTTGGAAATAACACATAAATCGTACCAAATGATAAAACTGCAAGAGTAACTATCATCGTAACTTTTGTTTTAAAACTTTGTAATGACCATACAACTACAGACATAAAACTATCTACAATCTTATCACCAAATCGTGTCATTTTTGTGCTCTCGTTTATCTCTTTTTTAGGAGTTCCTGCGAACTTTTTCCATAACATTGGGATAACAGAGATAGATACAAACAATGAAAATGCAACAGAAGCAACAACCGCTATAGCGATATCTTTAAATAACTGTCCAGCTTCATCTTGTAAAAAGATAATTGGTAAGAATACAGCCATTGTAGTTGAAGCAGATGCAATTAATGCGCCCCATACTTCACTTGTCCCTACGTAAGCAGCTTCAGCAATTGATTTACCTAGTTTTCTGTGTCTGTCGATATTTTCTAATACTACAATGGCACTATCGACTAGCATACCAACAGCAAACGAAATACCCGCAAGTGAGATAGTATTTAAACTTCTTCCCATCATATCAAGTACAATAAATGTACCAATAACCGAAATAGGAATCGCAACAGCAACAACCGCAGTTGGGGAGATACTTCTTAAAAATAAAATCAATACAAATACAGCCAACACACCACCAATTGCGATATTTTGTTGTACTAAATCAACAGCACCAACTATATATGGCCGTTGGTCATAGATCCATTTTATGTTTAGACCCTCTTTTGCTAAAATAGTTTTATTCAGTTCATTTACAACTTTTTCTACATCATCTGTGAGTGCAACTATATTTGCATCACCCGATGGTTGTACCCCAAAAAAGATTCCATCTTTTCCTAAATACATAGAAACACCAGCTGCATCTTCATATCCAAACTCTACATGAGCTACATCTTTTAGTTTGATTCTTGTTTGTCTATCTGAATATACAAGTATATTTTCAATTGAGTTTATATCTGTAAATTTACTTACAGTTCTAATACGATAACTTCGTCTACTAATATCTTGTGTACCAGCACTTACATCTACATTTTCACTTTGTAATGTTTTAATAAGTTGGTCAATAGTAAGTGAATATGATGCTAATTTTTGTGTATCGATGATGATATGCATCTGCTTTTCACGTCCACCAATAACCATTAAGTCAGCCACACCATCTACTCTTTCGATATGCGATTTAATCTCATCTTCGAAATATGTTTTGTACTCATCGATATGTCGAGGATTATCTTTTGTTGTTTGTATCATAGCCCAAATAATAGGACTCGCACTTGCTGTTGTAATAATAGGTTTATCTACATTTGTAGGATATGAGCTTACCTCATTTAACTTATTTGAAACATCTAAAAGTGCTCTTTGTATATTTGTACCAAGTTTAAAAGTAAGAGTTATCTCACCAAAATTATCTTTTGCACTACTTTCATATTCTAATAAATTATTTAAACTTTTTAAAACATTTTCTTGCTCTTCGATTACTTCACGTTCTATCTCATACGGTGTAGCGCCACCCCACATTGTTGTAATTTTAATCTCTGGTTTTGTTACATTTGGAGTAAGTTGATATGGCAACTTATCTAATGACAAAAATCCAAACATCACAACAATCAACACAGATACGATAATCGTAACTGGGTTTTTTATTGAAAATTTTATAATATCCATTTTTTCTACTTTCTATTTATTTATAGATTTAATTGGTTGTTTTGGAAAAATTCTTTCATTTCCTTTTACTACAACACTAGCACCCTCTGCTAATCCATTTGCGCTAACTGCTACATTTTCTTGAGTATATCCCAAGATTTGAACTGGAAGCATATTTGCAACACCATCAACATTTAAGAAGATAACATCTTGACCAAATCTTTTGATAACTGCATCTCTTGGAACCATTAAGGCATTTTGTTTTTTACTTCTTGGAAGATTGATTTTTACTTCCATCCCATCATATAAAAAGCTATTGTTTACTTTTGCTTTAAATTTTACTGGAAATGTTCGTGTTCGAGTATCCCCTTTTGCAATACTTGCATAAAGTTTTGAAGATATTTTTTCACCATTTAG
>JBATTX010000028.1:0-2975 GCA_049670825.1 Arcobacteraceae bacterium
TTTGTTTCCATTAAAAAGTGGTAAGTTACAGTCTATAGATTGGTAGTTATTTTAGTTTAAGTATCTATATTGTAGAATGTTTAAAATAAATTTAAATGAGGAATTATTATGAAAAGTATTTTAAAAAAGACATTACTAGGTGTATGTGCAGTAGGTTTATTAGCAGGTTGTGCATCTAAGGATGTTCAGTATGATGATAACGCTGTAACAAGTGTAGATAAAAAAATGGATGAAGTTGCAGTTTCTGATGAAACAACAATGGCTACTTCAGCTGTTAATGAAAATTCTACAAATTCAATTGATAGATTGCAAAAAGTTACTAACAGTACTGTGAATAAAGTAACAAGTGATGTTGATGGTAAAGTTGTAGTTTTAGAATCAGTTCATTTTGCATTTGATAAATATAATTTAAATGATGAGATGAGAGAAGTTGCTACTGCAAATTATAGTAAAATTGATGAAACAATTCAATCTTACAATGATCTTAAGATTAAACTTGAAGGTAACTGTGATGAGTGGGGTAGTGATGAGTATAACTATGCTTTAGGTTTAAAAAGAGCAAAATCTACAAAAGATGCACTTATTGCTGATGGTGTAGATGAAAAAAGAATTGTAATGGTTAGTTTTGGTGAAAGCAACCCTGTTTGTACACAAAAGAATACTGCTTGTTGGAAAATGAACAGAAGAGTTGATTACAGATTATTACCATAGTTTAAGAGTTTTTTTTGATTAGATTAAGTTTAAATATATGTTTTTTATTGGTTTTAGCATTGCATGCTGAAACCTCTATGTTTGGTGCAGGAGATTTAGAATCTGCTGAACCATATGGATTAACACAAACAGAAGAAGTTATAGTAAAAAATAAAAAAATTGTAGCTAAAAATGAAAAAAAACTAAAAAAAACAACAACAAAATTACAAGAATTAACTCAACGAGTGGATGGAATTGATTCTTTGCTTGAGGGTGAAAGTATAAAACTCAATAAAGTTTTTATATCACTCAATAAAAACATAGACGATTTTAAATTGTTTACTCAGACTTCTACTACAGATATTAATAAAAATAGTGAAATTGTTGCAAATATGCAAATTGCTATTGATAGTGATATCAAAAAGTTAAAATTACAAATTGATCAAAATGAAGAAAATATTAAAAAATTGAAAATTTCTTTTGATAAAATTGTAGGTTTAGTAAATGATATTAATGGTAACTATGTTACAAAAAAAGAGTTTAATAAACTTATTGCATTGTTAGATAAAAAACAAGTTGAAGTAAAAAGCTCTACAAAAAGCACAAGTGTATCATCTAAAAGTTCAAAAGAGTTATTAATTGAAGCTAAAGCGTTGTTTAAAAAAGATTATTTTACAAAAGCTAAACCAATCTTTGAAGGGTTAATTAGTAAGAACTATCGACCAGCAGAATGTAACTTTTATATGGGTGAAATAGACTATTATAGAAAAAATTACAAAAATGCTTTACACTATTTTAAAAAAAGTATGACGTTGTATGATAAAGCATCATATTTACCTAAATTACTTTTGCATAGCGCTATATCTTTCGAAAATTTGGGGGATAGTGACAATGCACAAAATTTTTACAGTACAATAGTCGATATATATCCAAATTCAAATGAAGCAAAAGAAGCTTCTAAAAAAATTAAACAATAACAATAAAATTAAAGGAAAAAACAATGTCAAACAAAGTAATATCAATAGAATATACATTAAATGATGCAGAAACAAAAGTACAATTAGATACAAACGTTGGAGGAACTCCATTAGAATTTATTAGTGACATGGGACAGATTATTCCAGGACTTGAAAAAGAATTAATTAATTTAAAAGCTGGCGATAAAACTGATGTTTTAGTGCAACCAGCTGATGGATATGGTGAATACAATGAAGAAGCTGTTCAAACATTACCAAAAGAGCAATTTGCTGGTATTGAACTAGTTGAGGGTATGACACTTTATGGTACAGGTGAAGCTGGTGAAACAGTACAAGTTGCAGTGAAGTCTATTTCTGGTGACGAAGTTACTATTGACTACAATCACCCAATGGCTGGTAAAACATTAATGTTTACAGTTTCAATTTTAGATGTAAGAGCAGCAACTGAAGAAGAGATTCAAGTTGGTGTTGTTGGTGGTATGGCTGCTGCTGGTGGTGGATGTTGTGGTGGAGGTCATTGTGGAACTGATGATAGCCATGATCATGGTCATGACCATGGTAGCGAAGGTGGTTGTTGCTCAACTGATTCTTCAGAAGAAAAATCTTCAGGTGGATGTTGTTCAGGTCACTAATGTGATTTTTAAACACTTCTATAAAGCTCCTATTTCTTCGGAAATGGGAGTTTTTAGTTTATAATACAATTTATATAAGGAAAACATATGAAAAAAGTAGCTTTTATATTCCCAGGACAAGGTAGTCAAACAAATGGAATGGGAAAAGATTTTTTTGAGAATAGCGATATTGCAAAAGAGATGATTAAAAATGCAAGCAATAGACTTGGATTTGATTTTGAAGATTTATTGTTTAATGAAAGTGAAAATTTAGGAAAAACTGAATTTACACAACCTGCAATTTTATTAGTAAGTTGTATTGCACTTGCTGTCTTTAAAGAAAAATGTGATATCACTCCAGAATTTGTAATGGGTCACTCATTGGGTGAATTTTCAGCTTTAGTTGCAAGCGGTGCTATTGATTATTTAGATGCTTTAGAGTTAGTACATAAAAGAGGTACTTTTATGAATGAAGCTTGTGCTGGAGCTGGAGCTGGGATGATGGCTTTAGTTGGTCTTGATGATGCAACTGTTGAAGCTGTGACAGAAGCTCAAAGAGAAGCTGGCAAGCAAGTTTGGGCTGCAAACTATAATATGGATGGACAAATTGTAGTTGCTGGTATCAAAGCAGATTTAGAGTCTTTAGTTGATACTTTTAAAGAAGCTGGTGCTAAAAGAGCTATTGTTCTTGATATGA
>JBATTX010000029.1:0-1713 GCA_049670825.1 Arcobacteraceae bacterium
ACTCAATATAGAGTTTATTTAGATAGTACACACTCAATAGATTTTCAGTACGATACATCAAACTATACATTTGATTGTGAACCAACTAACCAACTCTGTAAAGAACTTGAACTATAATGCTTTTTTATGAAGTAACTCTTTTAAATACTCCACTTGATAATCTTACCTACAATAGTGAAGAAGAGATAAAAACTGGAACACTTGTTGAAGTATCGTTGCAACAACGAAAAAAACTACTTAAAGCTGTGGTAGTAAAAAAAGTTGAAAAACCCTCTTTTAAATGTAGAAACATCGAACTCATCACAGAGTATTATTATGATACAAAGATGTTAGAAACAGCCTCTTTTATTTCCAAATACTATGTGTGTAGTTTAGGGGAAGCATTAAGTGTTTATACTCCATTTTACAAAATAGAAAAAATAGAAGATGATGTAGATACAGTTTGTGATATAGAGCTTTCAGCCAATCAACAAAAAGCATATAATTTCATACAACAAAATACCATTTCACTTCTTTTTGCCAATACTGGAAGTGGTAAAACTGAAATTTATATCAAAACAATAGAAAAAGTACTTTTGGAAAATAAACAAGCCCTTTTACTTTTGCCAGAGATATCACTCAGCCCACAAATGGAGCAACGACTTACAAAAGTATTTGGTGAAAAAATTGCAATTTGGCACTCCAAAATACAGAAAAAAACAAAAGAGACTATCATAGAAAATCTTCTTAGCGGAAAAGTAAAAATTATAGCTGGCGCACGATCAGCTTTATTTTTGCCCTATGAAAATTTAGGATTAATAATAGTTGATGAGGAGCATGATGATTCATATAAAGCTGATAATAAACCGCGTCTTCATGTAAAAGACCTTTCTATTTATATTGGAAAAAAATATAATACTCAAGTCGTTTTAGGAAGTGCTACGCCTAGTTTGAGTAGTTTTCATAAGATTCCTTATTTTAGACTCAAAGAAACTTTTTTTGAATCTGAAAAAAGAATCTCTTTTTTAAACTCTAATCTTGCATTAGATGACACCATTATAAATAAAATAAAAAATACACTAGAGCAAAACAACCAAGCTATTGTATTTTTACCAACAAGAGCAAACTTTAAATACCAAATTTGTAAAGAGTGTGGTGATGCTATCGAGTGCCCTTTTTGTTCAGTAAGCCTTAGCCTTCATAAAAAGCTCAACGCTTTGCAATGTCACTATTGTAACTACACTCAAGCTATTCCGAAAAACTGTCCTTCTTGTACTACAGGGGTGATTGAAAGTTTTCGTTTGGGTACGGCTGAAGTGTATGAGCAACTCCAAAAAATATTTCCACATAAAGTTGTAGCAAAATTTGATAGAGATAGTATCAAAACAAATACAGCTTTAAAAAAAGTACTCAAAGAGTTTAATGACAAAAAAATAGATATTTTAGTAGGAACACAAATGCTCTCTAAAGGGCATGATTATCACAATGTTACTTTAGCTGTAGTTTTAGGAATTGATTCAGTATTAAATATGACAAGCTACAAAGTAAGAGAAAAAGCACTCTCACTTTTGATTCAAATAGCTGGGCGAAGTGGACGAAAAGGTTTTGGAGAGGTTCTTATTCAAACAAAAAATGAAGACTTTTTTCATAACTATTTGGAAGTCTCTGATTATGAAGACTTTTTAAAAGATGAACTCAAACAAAGAGTTGATCTCTATCCACCCTATTTACGAA
>JBATTX010000030.1:0-1507 GCA_049670825.1 Arcobacteraceae bacterium
GGAGTATCCAAATGAGTAAAAAGATCTATTTAGTAGGTGCAGGTCCTGGTGACATTGAACTTTTAACATTAAAAGCAGTAAATATTTTAAAACAAGCAGATGTAGTGTTGTATGATGCACTTGTTGATCCACAAACTTTAGATTTTTGTAAAGAGGGTGTTATAAAAGAGTATGTTGGAAAACGAAAAGATAAACACTTGAAAAAGCAAGATGAGATCAATGATCTTTTAGTAGGTTATGGTAAGACTCATGAGATAGTTGTTCGACTAAAAGGTGGTACTCCATTTGTTTTTGGTCGTGGTTATGAAGAGGTACGAGCGATTGTTGATGCAGGTTTTGAACCAGTTATTATAAGTGGTGTAAGTGCAACAACAAGTGTTCCTGAGAGTTTTATGATTCCATCTATTGATAGAAAATTCAACGATTCGTATAGAACAATTACTGGTCATGATATAGAGATTTTTAAAGATATTGTTACCTCGTACCATCCAAGAGAAAATCTTGTGATTATGATGGGTGTACATAATCTTAAAAACATCGTAGAAGCATTGATTGAAAAAGGTTTTCCACTTGATGTACCAATTGCTATTTTAAGTAAAGGTTCTACAAAAGATGCATCAAAACTTGTATCAACACTAGAAGAGATAAAATCCAAAGATGAGTCGTTTTTTATAGCGATTAAGGATTTAACACCTGCAATGATTTTTGTAGGTGCATCTGTAAATAGTAAATACAATAGTTAGATTTTTATGTCACGAGAGTTAAAAAGAGGTTACACCACTGGTGCACACACTTTTATGCTCTTTAATTCTGCTTTGAACTATTTTTTAGCAACAAGTTATACAGCTATTGCTAAAACAAATAAGATGGATAATGATGACTTAGATGTTACAAAAAATTGTGAAATTATAGTTATGATTAGTTCTAATCCTGATGATTTAGAGTTAAATTTGATTCCTCACAATCCTCAAGTTTACACTCAAGGTTGTTGTAAACTTTACGTTTATGCAGGTGTAGGTGTGGGAGTAGTCACGAAAAAAGGGTTAAAGATACAGCCTGATTTTCCAGCAATTAACCCTACTCCACTTCATGCAATATTTGAGATATTTCAAGAGAGAACAAAAGGGTATGAAAATCTCGATTTACACTGTAGTGTTAGTATAACTGATGGTGAAACTATCTCAAGACAAACAGCAAATTCAAAAGTTGGAGTGCTTGGTGGTTTATCTATTTTGGGTACAACAGGTATTGTAAAACCTGTTTCAAGTTCAGCATATATAGACTCTGTAAAATCAGAGATAGAGTTTGCTGCTTCAAATGGTTATAAAACGATCTATTTTACCCTTGGAAATTCAGCTTTTAAAGTAGCAAAAGAGCATGCAGATGAAGAAGCGATTATAGAGATTGGAAATTTTGTTTATGATTCTGTAGAGATTGCTACAGATTTGGGTATAAAAAATGTGATTTTTTTATGTGGAATTGGAAAAATGACAAAAGTATATCAAGA
>JBATTX010000031.1:0-1773 GCA_049670825.1 Arcobacteraceae bacterium
CTGCACACTTAAATGCAAAGTGTATCACTCGGGATAGTTTTTGCTCAGAAAAACCTTTGTCGATAGAGAATTTAAAAGAGTCTTTTAACTGACCTGCAATTTGTGTTTCACCTACAACTAAAGAATCAAGCGATGAAGCAACCGTAAAAATATGATGAATCGCACTTTCATTGTCATAGATATCTGCTCTATGAAAAAGCTCTTCTTGTGTTAAATTCGAATGATTTGCAAACTTTTCAATTGCTATTTTACTCGATTCTTTACTATTGTTTGTACTGATTAAAAGTTCGATTCTATTACATGTTGATAAAAGTACGGCTTCATTTATCACATCTGTTGCTAGTATCTTTTTTAAAAATGCCTCTTTTTCTACATCATTATTAAAAGCGATTTTTTCTCTTGTTGCTATATCTGTGTTTTTGTGAGTAAAACTAATTACTAAGTATTCCATATATAAATATTCCTTACTTTAATATCATTTTATATCTAAAATTATTTCAACTTACACTTAAAAGTATAATATGCCCGCAAAGATACATTTTGTTTATTCTCTATTGGGTTTGTTACTGTTGTACTCTCACCTTGAGTTTGAAACATTTTCATTGTTCGTACATTTGCATTGTAGTTATGAAAATTTTCTTCTTTAAAAGAAAGTTTCGAAACCATACAATTTTTGTAATCATTTAACTTATCATTTAAAAGTTCAGAATATTTTTGACCATATTGCAATGCTTTTATCTCTAAGTTTTCTGTTGAACTTTGGATCATCTCTTTTGATAAAACATACGATATCTCACCTTGAGTAAGATTAAGTGTATCTACTTTTTTAATCTCAGTTAACACTGATTCGTAGATATCACTATTTGTAAATTCACATTGAAAATTTACTTGAGTGTAATATCCATCCATCACTTGAATATTTTTATCATAAATATAGTTTGGGTGAATTCTGTATTTTCCACCAAAACATCCACCTTTTTTAGCGATATCAATAACTTTAGAGATAGAATGTTCTAAGATATTTTGGTGCTTATTTTTTCCATTTAAAGAAAATGATGCTTGCATTGTTTTTGTTTCAATTGCTTCTTCAAAAAGTTTATTTTTTTCTATTTCTAAATTATCATTTGCAATGATACAGCTAGTAAAAACTAAAAATAGTACAAGAAATTTCATAGATTAAAACTCTCTATTTATCATTTGATTCATGATGTTTTTCAAATCTTCACTTTCATCATTTTTAATCGCTTCAACAGCTTCCATTCCCAGTTTTTGCGCTTGTGTAATACTATCGATTAATACATTATTTTTAATCATCTGATCTTTTATCCAAGCTTGTTCATCTTCATTTAATGGTTTTTTATACAATGATTCTAGTTTTGATTTATCTTCAATTCTTTCATGTAAAAGCAGATATGGAATCGTAACTTTTCCCTCTACAAAGTCTAGCATTGCAGGTTTTCCAAGTGTTGCACTATCTTGAGTGATATCTAAGATATCATCAATCATCTGAAATGCTAGTCCTAAGTTTTTACCATATAAAGCAAATGCATCTTCATCTTTTCCACATAATAGTGCAGCAGCTTTAGCACTTGCCTCTATTAATGATGCTGTTTTTTTATAAATCATATCAAAATATTTATCATATGATGAGTTAAAATCGTTTGTCAAATCTACATCCAACATCTCACCAATACTTAAAAGAGTAACGGCATTTGATATTGTGTATGAGATTTTTTTATCCATTTGAGATAATTCTGTAAATGCTTTAGAATA
>JBATTX010000032.1:0-5652 GCA_049670825.1 Arcobacteraceae bacterium
ATATACTTATAGCTTTTTTATTACGAAACTGTATTGCTTGAGAATATAAAGGTAATGCTAGTTTTAATTTTAAAGGATAACTTTCAAAATTGTAATGATATTTTTTTGCTACATCATTATCTAAGATTGAATTGTTTATATTAAAATCTTGAATATTAGACATATTATAATACATCAACACACCATAATCAACAGGTGGAACTCCTGTTTTTTTCGCATATTTTATTTGATGCAATCGTATAGTTGCACTTAACTTTTTGTCACTATTTTTTTTAATCTGTTCTAAAAAGTCAAAGTATTTTGCTTTTGTTGAAAGTGACCAGTCGCAATCTATTTGTATCTCTTCATAAACATAAGGTAATAGTTTTAGCTCTTTTGAAACATTTTGTACCAAAGAGCTTAGAGAACTTTCCTTCATAGCTTTATTGGTTATATACACAACAGGAACAAAACCTTTTAAGGGCCGTGTATTAAACTTTGTAACGATAGTTTCTAACTTATTTGAATACTCTATATCCAATACTTTTATATAAAGTTTTTCACTACTACTTTGTAACTCATAACTATTTTTCCAATGGTAAAATGAGTATGTAAGAAGTTTATTTTGATTCAAAAATAGACTGATACACACTGTAAATATTACGAAAAGTAGTAATAATTTTTTATATTTCAACACCTATTAATCTTCTATTTTAATAGTTTTTTCCATACTTTATTTGGTTTGTACTCTTTTGGAGCAATAAGTTTTACATTTTTCTCTTTTAAAATATCTTTTTTGTATCTATAGATAAATACTGAAACTCTATAGTTTTTCATACAATGAATAAATACTTTTTTATTTTGCTTGATAAAAGCATCTAAAATATGAAAAAATAGATACATTCTATCCTCTTGTGGTTTTGTCCAACTAATAGGGATATGGATATATACCATACCATTTTTTGCTACAATTTTACTCTCATGATTTAAGGACCTATCATCATCAACACTTAGGTTAATAACTACATCATAACCTTTTTCTGCAATTTTTTTAATATCTTTTTTACTTAACAGTCCTGCTGTTGCTATTTGTTTATTTACTTTTATATAATTTAATAATTTCATTTTTATTTCCTTTTGTAATAGTTTTTATTTTCCTAAATTAAATATACCACGAACAAAATGATATAAAATAAAAAGGAATAAAAGTGGCAGTAAAATTGTCTGGAATATAAATGCAATAATCAAAGCAACTATATATTCACTAGAGTTATCAACTGCTTTTTTATACTCATCAATTTTTGTATCATAATATTTCGAATCAAATTTTTCAGTAATAGTTGATAGTTTATTTAAAATTGAACTGTCCTCTTTTTTATCTATTGTGATTTTTGTGACATCGTTGATATTCTCTTTTACTTCAATAATATTTTCATTGAGTTTTTCAATATTATATTCTTGTTTTACAAAACTATTATATGCATACTCATTTGCTATGCCAATTAGTGGAACAGCAAAGCGTAAAAATACAAGTATAACAGTAACTTTAAAAACCAAAGTTCGTATTTTTTCATCTTTATTAAATCTAAAAAACAACCAAATATTTACAACCACTATACTTAAAAGTAAAATAGTATTGTATATATCAGTTGTAACAAAATTCATCATGATTTTTTGAATACCCAAAGATACCATACTAGCAAGCATCACAAGAGAGAATTGCTCCACTAAGTCATTGATAGGGTCTAATACTTCTCCAATAGCTACAGTTAAAAAAGGCAAGTCTACTTCTGTTCCTTGTGCAAGTGAGATAACAGCATTTAAAGCTTTTGCACTTCCAAATACCACCACAGATTGGTTAAAACTTTTATCAACTAACTCTTTACCTTTGATATCTAATGTGTAAGAGAAAGCGAAACAAATAATAATTAGGGAAAGAAGAAATATAAAAAGTTTATTCCAGTTTGTTTTGAGAAATTGCATATAGTATCTTTTTTATGATTTTTCAAGATTATATCATAATCAAGATGTTTCTAAAATATACCCCATTTGTGAGATATTTTTGATGATATTAACAGGTAATTTACTACGTAACTCTTTGATAAAAGATTTTAAAGCGTGAGTAGTCATATATTTATCTTGCCACAGTTCATCTTCTATCTCTTCATACGTTGTGATCTTTTGATTATTTTTATATAAAATATTTAAAAAATCTGCCTCTCTTTTTCTTAAGTCGATAAACTCGTTTTCATTATAAACAAGTTGTCTTTTTAATAAATTTAGTTTTAAATTACTTGGTAAAAGAATCTCTTCAGAAAAATTTATAGAAATATATTTTTCCAAGGCATCACTGAGTTTTTTTGAATTTAATGGTTTTAAAATAAATTGATTTATATTTAAATTTATCAAATCCAATAGATACTCTTCATTTGAATACGCTGTTAGCATTATAATCATTACTTTTGTATCATTTTCACGTATTTTTTTTACAAGCTCTACCCCATTTGATATAGGCATATCAATATCAGTTAATATTATTTTTGGTTTATAATCTAAATATAACTCGTACGCTTCTTCACCATTTTTAGCTTCATATACCTCTTTGAAATAATACTTTAGAGTTTCTACAACCGAATTTCTTATTCCATTTTCATCTTCTACACACAAGATTGAGATATCTTTGAGTGTTTCTATTAGTTTACTATCCATTTTTACCCCAATACCAATATTGTAAATATTGCCCCATCTTTGCCATTTTCAACGCTTAAATCTCCACCCATATTTTTTTCTATAATTAATTTAGAGATATAAAGCCCAAGCCCTGTTCCTTTTTTACTATCTTTTGTACTGTAATATGGATCAAAGATAAGATCTAAACTCTCCTCTTTAATTCCACCTGCATTATCTGAAATGGTAACAACACTTAACATCCCTTTTGTAGAGATGGTCATAGTAATCTTTGGGTTTACTATCTTTTTTTCAATAAGTTCATCTTGGGCATTTGTAATAAGATTTAAAATCACTTGAGAATACTCTGTTGGGTATCCAAATATTTGTTTATCTTTTTTAATATCAAATACCATTTCTATTTCAAGATTTTCTAATGTAGCAGATACTATATTTAAAGCACGTTTACAAGAATCTGAAACATTAAAATACTCTTTTTTCTTATCTGGTTTATAAAAATTTCTAAAATCATCAATAGTATTTGACATAAATTCTATCATATCATTACTTTTATCTATTGATTGTAAGATATGTGATTCATTTGCCTTTTTAAATCGTGTAGCTGTTTCTAGCTCCATTAAAACTCCAGAAAGTACACTCAAAGGCTGACGCCATTGATGAGCTATCATACTTATCATAGTACCCATACGAGCTAGTTTTGATTGCTCTAAGATAGCTTTATCTTTACGTTTTCCTTCCGCAATCCCTTTTTGTACTTTACTTGCAAGTGTTTCATTGAGATTTTTGAGTTTATTCTCTTCATCTTTTACTTTATCTATATATTTACGTACAAGTTTATTAATGATTGATGTCATTAACCAAGTAAATAAAATCATAAAAAATAAAATACATGAGGTGATAATCACCATAAAATTTAAAAACTCTTCATTTTGACTTGTATGAGAAAGTGTTTTATTTTTTATAACTTCTTCTAAGCTATTTGCTTGATCATGGCTATTTAAAGGGTGTAGTTTTTTGATTTGTTGTATTTCTGAATGAAAATACTCTTCTGAAAGTTTTAGATGATATGAAACTGTAAAAAAAGATATGAATATAACACATAGTATAGGAATGGTTATTATAAAAAGAGGGATTCCTTCTTTATTGAACACGTTGTAAGCCTTATATTAAAAATGCAAGGTTTCCCTTACATTTTTATTTTATTTATGATTTTTTATCATTAATATTGTCAACTATCTCTTTCCAAGTAGTTTTATCAAAATTAAACTCTGCATAATCATTATATCTAAGTACAGGTTTATTTCCTTCTTTAATTTGTCTTTCATAACCTTTAATAAGTTGTAAAACAGGTTTATATAATAGTGCGATAACTGTCATATTAAGAACTGCTAATAATCCCATAGATAAGTCAGCAAATGCAAAAATAGAACCTAAATCTTGGAATGATCCCCAAATAATAAGTGCAATACAAATTAATCTAAAAATATTAAATACTGTTACATTCCCTTTACTAAAAAAGTTTAAACTATTTTCAGCTAAGTAGTAGTTGTATAACATTGATGAAAATCCAAATAAGAATAATGCAACAGTTACAAAGTACCCACCTAGTGGTCCAATATGCTCAATTAAAGCGTTTTGTGTTAATAATACACCTTGAACACCTTCAGCACCTGGAGTATAAACACCAGAAAGTAAAATGATAAATGCAGTACAAGAACATAAAATAATTGTATCAATAAATACTGAGAATGATTGCACGATACCTTGTTGAACTGGGTGACCAACATAAGCAACAGCTGCAACGTTTGGAGCAGAACCTAAACCAGCTTCATTTGAGAACATACCTCTTTTAGCACCTTGCATAATTACAGCACCAAGACCACCACCAATAGCAGAAGATGGATTAAATGCTTCATTAATAATCATTGAAATTAAAGCAGGAATCTCTTCGATATTTAAAACAATAACTACCATCGCAATTAATAAGTAACTTACAGCCATAATTGGAACAATAACTTCTGAAATTCTAGCAATTCTTTTAACACCACCAAAAATAGTAACACCAAATACTGCTGTTAAAGCAAGACCAGTTACCCATGTAGGAATATTAAATGACGCTTCAAAAGAACTCGAGATAATAAATGATTGAGTTGCATTAAATGCAAAACCAAAAGTGATAAGTAATAATACAGAGATTATAATCCCAAGCCATCTTTGACCTAAACCTTTACTAGCATAGTACGCTGGACCACCTCTATAAACACAAGAATCAATTCCATCTTTTTCTTTATAAAGTTGTGCTAAAGAACACTCAAAGAAACTTGTAGCCATACCAACTAAAGCAATAACCCACATCCAGAATACTGCACCAGCTCCACCTAAAGTAATCGCAACAGCAACACCAGCGATGTTACCACCACCAACTCTACCTGCAACACTTAACATTAACGCTTGAAATGAACTAATGTGTCCATCTTTATCGTGACCTGTTTCTCTTAAAATGTGAAACATCTTGAAGAAGTATCTAAATTGTACAAATCTAGAACTTACTGTAAAAAATATACCTAAAACAGGTAATACATAGATTAATATTGAACCCCAAATTAAATCATTTAGGAACGTATTGATTTCTGCGAACATAATTTTCTCCTTATGCAAAAAAAAATTATATCACGGCGAAGTGGGTTAAAAGAGGGTTTTTAAATAAATTCAAAAGAGTAACAAGAGTACAATACATTTTTACAAAAATATAACAAAAGGTAACACTATGGGGACAAATAATTTTTATGAGAACTTAAAAGAGATAAAAAACTTCAAAGATATCTCAAAAAGCGATTCATATACAGATATTCCAAAAGAGTGGTACATAGTAGCAACTGACGTAAAAAACTCCACACTTGCCATTCAAAATGGAAAGTATAAGGAGGTAAATATGATTGGCGCTTTAACTATTATCTCTATTTTAAATATTAAAAAAGATATCGA
>JBATTX010000033.1:0-7403 GCA_049670825.1 Arcobacteraceae bacterium
GATCAAAATGGAGGAAATAAAGGATTTCCATTTGGTAAGAAAAGGTTTGGTAAGATAATAGAAGAAAATCACTCTTTACTATTTGCAGACCAACAAGAGATACTATTATACGATATGCAAGATTATCAAGGTGCAGAAGAGCGAAATGATGATATTACTATTGTGGGTATTAAAATATAAGGATAAACATTGAAGTTTTTAGTTGTGGATGACTCAAGAATAGCAAGAGTTAGAATTTGTGATTATGTAAATAAACTAGGATATGAGGTTGTTGGTGAAGCTTGTGATGGCATTGAAGCTATTGAAAAATACAAAGAATTACTTCCTGATATGATTACAATAGATTTAGAGATGCCAAACATGAAAGGTATTGAAGCTTCCAAAGAGATACTTAAATTAAATCCAAACATAAATATAATTTTGGTAACATCAATTATTGATAAGAAAGAAGTTATAAACGGATTGAAAATCGGTATTAAAAAAGTTATTCAAAAGCCTTTTACTTTTGAGCATTTTGAAACAAAAGTAAATGAATTAAAAGAAGGAGCTTTTGCAAATGAATATAAGTAACATACAAGAGATAGTAGAAAAAGACGGAATAGTTTTTTTAACATATGGTGGTTTTTTATCACAAGCTTTGATCTCTGGGATGACTGAAGCATTAGAAAGAGAAGCTGAGAATAATGATTTAAATATGGGTGATTCTAGTAATATTTTTACGATATTTATAGAACTTGCTCAAAATATGATGAACTATTCAAAAAATAAAGCAAAAGACAATAATGAGTTAAAATCAGAAGGACTTATTATTGTTGGAAAAGATACTAAATCGAATTATTATATACATAGCCAAAATGTTGTTGGAAAAGAAGATAAAGAAAAAATTGAGCCTAAACTTGAAGAGATTTTAACTCTTAATAAAGACGAAATTAAGAAGATGTATCGTGAATTAAGAAGAAGTGGTAAAAATACTCATGGAAAAGGTGGCGGAATAGGTTTTTATGAAATAGCAAAAAGATGTGACAAAATTGATTTTGAATTTCGAGAGATAAATGAAAATAAATTTTATTTTCATTTTAAAGCAGAAATAACAACTAAATAATAGGAGAAAAATATATGGAAAATTTAAAAATAGAAGCAACAAAATATACACCAGAAATAGAGATGAATAAAGATACAGGTATAGTTTCATTAGTAGGAAAATCATATCCTGAAAATACATTTGAATTTTATGAACCAGTGATGAAATGGTTGGAGGATTATTTTGATGGTAATGCTCAAGAAGAGACAGTTATTAATTTTGAAATAATTTATTTTAATTCAAGTAGTTCAAAATTACTTTTTGATCTTTTTGATCTTATTGAAGAGATGAATGATAAATCAGATATTAAAATTAATTGGTTTTATGATTCTGAGAATGAATCAGCACTGGAAGCGGGTGAAGATTTTAAAGAAGACTTCGAAGATTTAAATATCTATTTAGTATCTAAATAAAATTATGTTAACTCACGAAAATAAACTTATTTCTGAAATAGAAGTTTTAAAAATTGATTTCGATAAAACAATAGATAAACTTATCAAAGATGTAAAACGTCAAGATAAGATAATGGCTAGAAGTGATAAACGACAGAGACAAGAGTATGATGAGTTACAAAGTAAACTTAAAGAAGTAGAAGCTTTACAAAAAGAGATAGAAGATACACAAAAAGAGGTTGTATTTACTATGGGTGCTATTGGTGAGAGTCGTTCGAAAGAAACTGGTAATCATGTAAAAAGGGTTGCA
Source organism: Arcobacteraceae bacterium (assembly GCA_049670825.1). Taxonomy (GTDB): domain Bacteria; phylum Campylobacterota; class Campylobacteria; order Campylobacterales; family Arcobacteraceae; genus JAIOSF01. Next base: position 1,784 of record JBATTX010000033.1, read on the forward strand.
CAATATTCGAAAATATTGGCATTACACTATGGTCTTGATGAATATGAATCAGAGATGTTAAAACAAGCAAGTCCTATGCATGATATAGGCAAAGTAGCTATTCCTGATGCAGTCTTAAATAAACCGGGAAGGTTTGATGAAGAGGAGCGTAAAATCATGGATACTCATGCACAGCTGGGTTATGATATGTTAAAAATGTCAGATAGACCATTATTGAAAATGGCAGCAACTGTAGCATATGAGCATCATGAGAAATGGGATGGTACAGGTTACCCAAATCAACTAAAAGGTGAAGATATCCATATTTACGGAAGAATTACAGCTTTAGCTGATGTGTTCGATGCATTAGGAAGTCACAGAGTATATAAAAAAGCTTGGGATGATGAAAAAATATTTAATCTTTTTAAAGAGGAACGTGGAAAACACTTCGATCCAAAACTTATAGATATATTTTTTGACAATCTTGATCAGTTTTTAGAAGTAAGAGATAGTTTAAAGGATGTTTGCTAATGGCAAGAGAATCAAGAGAAGAAAAAACTATAAAGCATGCAGAAATAGTAGTTAAAGATTTAGCAAAACTTTACAATAGTGAAGGGATAGCTTATGTTGAGTATAAAAACTTATTCAACGAGTATTCACGAGTGACAAAAAGATTTAATAAAACTATTAGTATGAATGATAGTGTTGGTAAAAATGTTATCAAAGATAACGAACAACTAAAAGAAAATGTTACTTACACTATTAAAAAAGCAAAAGATAAAATACTTTATAACATAGCAGAGCATAAAAAAACAAAAGAAGTTTTGATGCACCATGCTGAGAGTTATACTGAGGTTATTAATAGACTCAAACGAGAACTACGAGATCTTCGTCAGTATACGCATAAGTTAGAGCAAGAGTTAAATAAGTCAGATGAGATACAACACCAATTTCACGAGACATTTGATGAAGATATCAAATCAAAAGAGATCAATGCTATAGAGATTAAAAGTAAAAGTTTGCAAACAATTATTACTGAACAATTACAAATATCGAAACAATCGAATGCACCATTAACTCTAGTGAAGTTAAGTGTAGATGAGTTTAGCCAAAAGTTAGGACTCTTAGAGGGACTAAATAGTGATAAAAAAGGGCTATTAAAAGTTTTATATAAGTTTTTTTCTATTAGTTTAGGTGCTAAAAATATTGTGTACTATTGGAATGATAATGTATTTTATATTTTATTACCTAATACTGCTTTGCAAAATTCTAAAGGGATGATATCAAAAATAAATATACCTAGAAAACTCTCAAATGTCACATTTACTTTTAGTCTCGGAGTAACAGAATTTATTCCTGAAAGTGATAACTTCAAAACTCTTGATGATAGGCTACAAATGTTAAATGAAAAAGCTTCCGAGGAAAAAAATCTTAATAGTGTAATTTTTCAATAAAGATCGAATATTTAAAGGAACATATTATATTCCAGTTGAATCTATTTTATAGAAGTAAATTAATAAAAGATTGAATAGAATAGCTTTAATAAAAATGAGATAACGGAGAGTTTGATGAAACAACAAAGAGAACAAGCGGAGATTTTGATTAAAAAAGTACTAGAGGAAAAATCCTTTTTAGTTTTAACGCAAGAGGAAAAAACATTTCTAATCGATGAGTATAGTGATGAGATGAAAGTTGCTAGTAGTGATTATGAAAAATACTTAGCACTATCAGAATCTGAAAAGTTAGTTGATATTGTACTTGTAGCGTTAAAAGAGTATATGGGGAGTTGGCACGTATCAACAGAGCAGATGAATGAGCTTTCTGAATATATGAAAGGTATAGTCAAAGGCTAGTTTTTATCTAGCCTTTTTTATTATTTATTGAGTTGTTGAGTTACAAGCTCATTTACCACTTGAGGATTTGCTTTTCCACCAGTACTTTTAAGCACTTGTCCTACAAAAAAACCAAATAGTTTTGTATTTCCATCTTTGTATTTTGTTACATTGTCTGGATTTTTTGCTATCACTTCATCAATAATTGGTAAAATTTTTGCAGGATCAGATATCTGTACAAGCCCTTTATCTTCAACAATTTGTGTTGGATTTGTTCCTGTTTTTGTCATCTCTTCAAATACTTGTTTTGCAATTTTACTTGAGATAGTTTCATTATCAATCATCTCAACAAGTTGAGCAATTTGAGTTGCATTAAATTTAACATTAGCAGTATCTTTTTCTTTTAACTCTTTTGCTACATCATTTGCCACAATATTTGCTAAAGCAACGGGACTGTTAAGTGTACTTAATGCCTCTTCATAAAAACTTGAAAGGTGTTCATCTCGTGCTAAGATATTTGCAACTTCATTATTGAGTTGTAACTCATTTGTGTATTTATCAAATAAAGCTTGTTGTAGCTCATTCATAGGCTCAACTTCACCTTTTACTTGTACTTTATTTGCTTGAGCTTTTGTTGGCTCTTTTACTTTGGGTGTTTCTTTTGTTGTTTTTTTAGCCCAAGAGTCTTTGAGCCCAACAATCTTATTAAACACAGGTTTCTCATCAGAGTAATCTATAGGGTCAGCATAAAAATACCCTTGTCTTTCAAACTGAAATCTCTCATCTGCTTTATCAGTGATAACAGCAGGTTCAACAAGTGCATTTTTGATAATAGTTAATGAATTTGGATTTAAATCCTCTAAACCTTCTGGTGCTTCATTTTTGTATAATCTATCATAAAGTCTTACTTCAATTTGTTTTGCAGTTTTCGCACAAACCCACTGAATAGCACTTTTTACTTTGATACCACTTGTATCGCTTCCACTTTTTGAGTTTGGATTGTATTCTGCTTTGATTTCTATAATATTTCCATCACTATCTTTGATTACTTCTTTACAAGTTATAATATAAGCATGTCTTAATCTTACTGGTTGATCTGGAGTTAATCTATTATATCCTTTAACTGGATTTTCACTAAAATCATCTCTTTCTATATATACTTCATTTGAAAATGGAATATTTCTGCTTCCCTCTTTTGGTACATCATGAGGATAATATGAAGCTTCGATATTTTCACTTCCTTCATAGTTTTCAATAGTTACTTTAATAGGCTCAAGTACAGCCATAACTCTTGGTGCTTTTGTATTTAAATCATCTCTAATACAAAATTCAAGTTGTGAAACATCTACCATTGAGTTTGCTTTTGCAATACCGATTTGGTCACAAAAGTTCAGTATCGATTCTTTTGTATATCCTCTTCTTTTATATCCTGCAATTGTAGGCATTCGAGGATCATCCCAACCACTTACATAGTTACCCTCTACAAGCTCTAAAAGTTTTCTTTTACTCATAACTGTATAGTTGATACCTAGTCTTGCAAACTCATGTTGGTATGGTCTTGGTAGTTCTAATTTTAAAGTATCAAGTACCCAATCATAAATATCTCGGTTGTTTTCAAACTCAAGTGTACAAATAGAGTGAGAGATACCCTCTATGTAGTCAGATAAACAGTGAGCAAAATCATACATAGGGTAGATGCACCATTCATCACCAGTTCTGAAGTGGTGAGCATGTCTGATTCTATATAGTAGTGGGTCACGCATTTTCATATTTGCTGCACCCATATTTATTTTTGCTCTTAAAATATGTTCACCATCTTTAAATTCACCATTTCTCATCTTTTCAAAAAGCTCAAGGTTTTCTTCAACTGTACGATCTGCAAATTTACTTCTTTTTCCAGCTTGAGTAACTGTTCCTCTGTATTCTCGAATCTCTTCTTCTGTAAGGCTATCAACATACGCTTTTCCCATTTTGATAAGCTCAACAGCATAATCATGAATTTGAGGAAAATAATCAGAAGTAAAATACACATTTTCTCCCCAATCAAATCCAAGCCACTCTACAGCATCTTTGAGAGCTTCCACATATTTTGTGTCCTCTTTTGTTGGATTTGTATCATCCATTCTAAGGTTACAGTGACCTTTATAGTCTTTTGCAATACCAAAATTTATACAGATAGATTTTGCGTGTCCAATATGTGGAAATCCATTTGGCTCTGGTGGAAATCGTGTTACGATCTCTTTATATTTGCCTGATTGTAAATCCTCTTCAACTACTGTACGTAAAAAATTTTTGCTCTCTCTCATTATTATTAAACCTTTTGATTTTGAAACTCTTATAAGTGCTTATTTTATCAAATTTGAGCTTATAGCTTAGGTAGACACAGAAACTAAGATTATCAACTATTTATAAACACTTTGCTAATATTCTTTAAAAATAGAAAAGTAAAAGTTTTATGAACTTAATTGGAGAGTATCGATGCAAAAAGATAAAGCAAAAAATTTTATAAAAGAGAATGCATATTTCATATATTCTTATATAAATAGTGAAGTGTTACAAGGTATTGGATATATAAATGCTAATTATTTTGTAAAAACTATTGAGGATATATTTGTTAAAAAAACAGATTTAGAACTAAACTTTGACAATACAAATCTTTTACCGTACTTTATTTTGTCGTTAATAGAGAAAAAAGGGAAGATAGATTATACCTCATTACGTCAAGAAAGCATCAATTTTGCTGCAATAAATGAAGAAGCAGGTGTTTATTATAACTACGCAAAATTTATTTTATGTGATGAGTTTTTAACAATAAATTTAATGCAAACAAAAATAGGGGGAATGCCTATAGATAATGATATAGTAAAATTCTCTAAAAAAATTTCAATTGTATCGAATGGATTAGAAGAGTTTATAGTTCATAATAAAGAGATAAAAAATAACTATACAAAAAATCATAATGCTATTAATATCATTTTTTAGTAAAAGATAATTGGTAGCATAACAAAATATTAAATTAAATAGGAGAATTCATGTACAAACTTATCTATTTTGTGCCAACGGCACATAAAGAGGAAACAAAAGAGGCATTATTTGCAATTGGAGTAGGGCAGTATCCTATGTATGAAAATGTATGCTTTGAAACTTTAGGAACAGGTCAATTTCGACCAACAGCAGATGCTAAACCATTTATAGGTGCTCCAGATGTAGTAGAAAAAGTTGAAGAGTATCGAGTTGAGATGGTGTGTAAAGATGATTTAATCAAAAAAGCTGTTGAGGTTTTAAAAAACACACATCCTTATGAAGTAGTTGCTTACGATGTAGTAAAACTTGAAGATATTTAGTCTTCGTCTTTATATTAGGATTAGCTTTACTCTGTATAATTGTGTATCTTTTCAAAAAAGATAGTCAAATAGAGTATAAAGTAGTGTTGTAGATAATGAAAAAGAAAATCAAGAAACTAACAAAATCTAAAAAATCACAAGATTTTATAACAAAATATAATATTCCTTATGAGTTTATAGCAGTAAACCGTACAATGGTTACAAAAGCTTTACTTATTGGCTTATTTGTAGCATTGTTACCTATACCATTACAGATGTTAGTAGTAATCGTGATGATGAAATTTGTTAGATTTAACGTGCCTTTGGCTATTTTATTGTGTTGGGTTACTAATCCTATCACGATGCCATTTATTTACTATGTTGAATATCTCATAGGTAGTTTTGTATTAAACACAGATGTTTTGTCGATACAAATGAGTTTAGATTGGTTTAATGATAATTTTAAAAGTATATTTACGCAATTAT
>JBATTX010000034.1:0-3732 GCA_049670825.1 Arcobacteraceae bacterium
TATTAGAAAAGTATAGTGGCAAACCATTTGATACTAGAAGTTCAGTTTCTAACTCTACATTATCAAAAAAAGTATCGCTAATTTTGAGTATTTCATTAAATTGTGTAAGTGTTAAAGGTGATTTACACAATGTATGGATAAGTTTATTGAGATAGTTCATTAGCTTTATCTATGAAGTTTATAATTTTTTGTTTATCTTTAACACCCTTTTTTACTTCTACACCACTACTTACATCAAGTGAATAAAACTTAAACCCCTTTAACTCTTCCAAATTGTTAGCGTTTAATCCTCCTGCAAGTATTATACGAGAGCAGTCGATATCTTTAAACCAGTCTAGGTTTAATCGTTTTCCTTCTCCTCCAAATTGTGGAACAAAAGCATCTACTATTCTATATTCGTTTTTGTATAACTCTAAATCCTCTTTTTTTTGCGCTCGAACTACTTTTAATGGTTTAACTTTTAGTTCTTTGTAGAAGCTATCGTCTACTTCAAAATGAATTTGTGCTAAGTCTATGTTTGTTATTTTTGATATATGATTGATATTTTGAGCTGTTTCTTTTACAAACAATCCTACTGATTGTACAAAAGGTGGAAGTTGTTTGATGATCTCTTTTGCTGTTGTTGGTTCTATATATCTCGCACTTTTAGGATAAAAAACGAACCCTAAAGCACCAGCCCCTGCTTCGATTGCATCGATTGCATCTTTAAGATTTGTGATGCCGCAGATTTTTACTCTCATCTAGTTAAACTTTATATCTGTAAGCTTTTAATAGCTTGACCATAATCATCTGCACCATACACATAACTACCAGCTACAACTATATCTACTCCAGCATCTTTAAGTGCAGCAATGTTTTTGTCATTTACTCCACCATCTACTTCAATAAGACAGTCTGGATTGAGTTTATTAATTAATTCTTTTAGCTTTTTTGCTTTTGGCACAACACTTTCTATAAACTTCTGACCACCAAATCCTGGGTTTACTGACATCAATAAAACCATATCTAAATCTGCTAAAAGATACTCTATCTCTTCTGGTCTTGTATGTGGATTTAACACAATTGCAGGTTTGATTCCATAACCTCTAATTTTTTGAATAAGTCTATGAGGATGTTTTTCTTCTTCTATATGAAATGAGATATATTCAGGTTTTAATGGTGCAAACAAATCTACAAAAAATGTATTGTTTTGAACCATAAGATGTATATCTAAAGGTTTTGTAGAGATTTTAGCTACAGAGCTTACTACTACTGGTCCTATAGTTAGATTTGGTACAAAATGACCATCCATTACATCTACATGTACTAGATCACAGCCACCATCACAAATCGCTTTTATTTCATCGTTTAATATACCAAAATCTGCACTTAATATTGAGGGTGCTACTTGCATTTACTATCCTAGTTTTAAAATTAAATGATTATATCGAAGTTATCTATGTTGTTTTATTAAAGAATCTCTAGCAAAACATAAAGCAATAAAAAAGGGAGATAAAATCAATTATCTCCCTTTTTTGTAATCTATTTGTAATATTATTTATATTTTCTATATAATGAGAATATAGCCATTACTATTAATGTAACAAATACTAAAGCATAAGTTTTAAACTCTTCAATATAAGTATAAACTAAATCCCCTAGCATATATGAACCAAGACCAATGATTAAAGCCCATAAAGCAGTTGCAAATACATTAAAAAACATAAATTTTTTGTAATCATATTTTGTAAGTCCCATAGCCAATGGAATGAGTGTTTTGATACCGTAGATATATTTTTGTAAAAAAATAACCCAAGAACCATATTTTCTCATAAGTAGATGTGACATAGCAATTTTTCGTCTATGCTTTTCCATCATCTGCTTTGCTTGATTTTTATTTTTTCTTGCAATTGTAAATAAAAACTGATCTCCAATAAAGTTTGCAACACCAGCAACTAAAATAGCAATAACGATATTTAACTCACCACTAAATGATAATATTCCTGCAACAACTAAAGCTAAAAATCCTCCACCAAAAGAGTATAAAAATAGTATTATATATCCCCAATCTCGAATCATATCTTCCATTATAACAGCTCCATTCCATTATCATCTAGTTTGATGATTTTGTCTTCTACAAGTTTTGTCAAAGCTCTTTTATATGCTTTTTTACTCATAGCAAACATCTCTTTTACTATCTCTGGATCTGTTTTATAGTTATATGGAAGGTCATTGTTATTTTGTTTAAGAGTATCAATGATTTTTTTTGTATTTACATCATCTGTAAATGTTTTTCCAATTGGTTGAAGTGTGATATCAACTTTTCCATCATCTCTGATTTGTTTGATATATCCATCTATTTTATCACCTACATCAATTCTTGTAAATATTTCATTGCTGTAAAGCATACCTTCATAAGTATCATCTATGATAGTTTTATATCCCATAGGAGTTTTTGCAAATACAAGAAGATCAACTTTTTGATTGAGTTGTAGATCTTTTGTGTCTGAGTTTAAGAATGATGTGATTTTTTCTACACCAATAAGTCTTCCACTCTCATCATCTTCAACAATTCGTACAATTCGTGTTTGCCCATCTCTAAATGGTGTTTTTTGTCTGTTTCTTGGTACAAATAAATCTTTTGGTAATCCCCAATCAACAAATGCTCCAAAATCTACTACATCGACAACTTTTGTAAATAAAAATTCATCTTTCATAGCATATGGCATTTGTGTTGTAGATACAAGTCTATCTTCACTGTCAGTATATACAAATACTTCTAATTCATCATCTACTTGCATTGTTTTTGTTACATAGGCATTTGGAAGAAGTACTACCTCTTCATCTAAAGCTTCTAAGTAGATACCTGGTTCGGTTATTCTGTTAATTTTTAAAGTGTTTAATACACCTAATTCTATATGTTCATTTATCATACGTGGATTATATCTAAAACTTTGTATATTATAACTAACGCAATTATACAAATGTAACCTAGATGTAATTTTTCACGATTAGAATTCTAAAATCTTTAAAAATTAGGAAAAAAAATGTATAAAAAAATGACAATCACAACATCAATAGCAGCAGCTTTATTTCTTACAGCCTGTACAAGCTCATCTCAAAATATGACAAAAAATGAGATGAAACCAGTAAAACACTCTATAGAATTTAGTGGGGTAAAAGTGCCAGAAAGTAATTATGAAAAAAGAAAAATTACAGCAGCACAAGAAGTAATAGTTGATGGGAAAAAACACAAAATCGGATACAACGCAATTTTGCGATCTGGTGATAAAGTTGGTGGTGGAGTATATGGTCAAATTTTTGATAATAAAGGAAATCCAATCTTAGCAAAAGATGGCTCACCAAAAATCTCTAACAGTAACGATTTCTCATCATTATTGCCAATTGGTGATAAGTTATTTATGGTATCTCATTTTGAGACAAGACCAGCTGCTATGTACCTAACAGAGTTAAAACAAACAGAAAATGGACACTTACAAGCAGTAAGTACTAAAAATATCGATATGTCAGGGGTAAATGGTTTATGGGTTCCATGTGCTGGGTCAGTAACTCCTTGGAATACACATCTTGGTAGTGAAGAGTATGAACCAAATGCAAGAAAAGTAAAAGCTGATGGTTCTATAGATGATTATTATGCTCCTATGGCTGATTATTTTGGTGGAGATTTAAAAGCACTTAATCCTTATGATTATGGTTGGACTCCAGAAGTTACAGTTCTCAATGAAAAAGGCG
>JBATTX010000035.1:0-16394 GCA_049670825.1 Arcobacteraceae bacterium
AAATATAATAGTAAAAACAATACTTATAATAAATAAATTAACAATATCTCTTTTTTTCTCTTTTTTTAGATAGTCTGCTTTTTCTTTTATTTGTTTATCAAGTTCATCATCATAAAAACCAGTTGCAATTGCCCAGTTCCAATCATTAAATCCTTTTATAAAAGTTATTTTAGGAGCAGGTAAATTTGTATCTGGTTTTATAGTTCCAACATAACGAATAAAACCTTCACCATTTTTTGCCGTTTTAATAATCTCTTGTGTAATCATAAAACCGTTTTTATCTTTTAAATTTATTCTATTTTTACCTATATATGATTTTTTAACATGAGATAAGTATACTCCATCATAATCAACAACAAATACATAACCATTTGTAGAGTATTTAATAGTATTTATATATTTTAAGATTCTATTTTTAACTTCATTTTCATAATTTTCATCATGAATATTTGTTGTTATAATCCAATTATAAGGTTCAAAAATCAAACTTGAAGAAATATTATTACTTGCTAGTAAACTATTTTTTTGAGTTTCATCATAAATATTTATATATAATTTATTATTGTAAAATTTATGTTCTTTTAAAGAATCAAATATTCTATTTATTATTTGTTCTTTAGTTTGAGTATCTTTATATTTTTCATAAATATATGTAATTGTTTTATAAGCTTGGTCAAGATGTAATTTAATCTCATTTTTTAAAAACAGATCATCTTTTTCTTTTTCATACTTTATATATTCATATACTCTATAAACTTCATTTTTTATTCTATTTTGATTCTCTAAATGAAATTTTACTTTTAAACTCTCAATTTCATTATTATAGTTTTTTTCTTTTTCCCAAAAAAGTAATAATGTAATTATTATAGAAATAACAGTTACAATAAGTATTGGCGTATATCTTAGTAAAAAAAGAAGTTTTTTTTCATTTTTTGATAGCATTATTTATCTTTTGTTTTCATATTTATATTCATATCTTTGAAGCATTGAAATATTACCTAAAAGTCCACCTTGGTGTATATATATTATTTCATCTTTAATATTTATATCTTTTAAATAGTTTTGCAATACTAACCATCCTTTACAATCATACAAAAAATCAAATTCTATTTTTGTTTCTTCTAATAGTTTTTTATGTATTTCATAAAATTCTTTATATAATTTCCCAAAATGATACTTTTTTTCTAATTTTAATATTTTAGGATGATTAGTTTTTTCAAGTTCATTAAATTGTTCTTTTAAATATTCTTCACTTCCAACACAAGCACAAGTTAAGACTTCAAAAGGCAAATATTTTTGTAAATAAAGAGCAGTTGTTCCTGTACCTGATGGCAAAAATACTTTTATATCTTTTTTATTATTCTCTTTGCACCATAAAATAATTTCATCTGCTAATATTTTAATCCCAAAAGCTGCTTCTTTTAAAGCACCACCTTCTTTAATAAATAAAGTATCTTCTTTAAAATAATCAGGTATTTGTGTTTCATATATATTCATACCATTATTTAAAGCTTCTTTATAATTACCTATAGGATTTTCTTTTATATATGAAGCTATATGATCTACATAATAATCAAAATCTATATTTTTTAGTTTACATAATACAGAAAGTGAATACATAGCATTTGATTGAGCAGAACCATGTGATACAATTTTTTTAATATCTTTTAAGTCATCTTGTAAAAAATAGTAAAATTTTCTTGCTTTATTTCCTGAAAAATCTTTATGTAATAAATCATCTCTTTTTATAAAATAGTTTTTATTATTGAAATTTATTTTTTCTATTGGTGAGTTTAGGTAATTCATTTTGGAATTTTAGCATTTATTAACAAAAGTTTTGTAGAATAGTAAAAAACTTTCTGGGGTATTTATGAATATAATGGATTATATAGATAAAGGTGGAGTAATTGTATATATATTAATTGCATTAAATGTAATTGGTCTTACAATTATATTATGGAAATTTCTTACACTTCCACGTAAAAATGCAATGATTGCTAAAATTAAAAATAAAATCAATAATGATACTCAAGCTACAATTTATGCTCAAATTGAATATGAGGTAAAAAAACTTGAAACTGGTTTAACATATATTAAAAATATAGCAACTGTTGCACCTCTTTTAGGATTACTTGGAACTGTAATTGGTGTTTATAAATCATTTGAAGCTATAACGCAACAAGGTTTAGGTGATCCAACTGTATTTTCAAATGGTATTGCTATTGCTTTAATTACAACAATTGCAGGACTTATTGTAGCAATTCCTCATCATATTGCTTATAATCACTTTATTTCTATGATTGATAGCATTGAATTAAAAGCAAAAAAAGAAATTGTTGGAATTTTAAAATAATGAAAAGAAGAGAAACATTAGGTTTAGATTTAACACCAGTTATTGATGTTGTTTTTATTCTTTTAATCTTTTTTATTGTTTCTTCTGTATTTAAAAAAGATGAATTAGCACTGATTTTAGATTTACCAAACTCAAATGCAAAAGAGATGAAAGTAGATAAAGAACAAGTGTTTATCGAGCTTACAGAGAATAAATTAGCAATAAAAGGAATTGAAGTATCATTTGATTCACTTGAAGATAATTTAAAAGCAATAGAAAATAAGCAAAAATCTGTAATAGTAAGAATTGATAAAAAAGTTCAGTATCAAAGGGTTATAAAGGTCTTAGATTTGTTACAAAAATATGATTTAACTAACTTAGCTTTAGTAACAAATGAAGAAAAAAAATAGTTTTTGACAAAAAATCAGTTTTTTATGTTATACTACTTCCATTGAAAGATGATTTAGAGTTTCATCTATTAGTTTATATTTTTATTGTCATGTTTAATTTCAATACGATCGATCTAAAGAATACTCCATTTTATATTTTCAGCGCTTTAGAAATGAAGTATATTTAAAAACAAAAGGAATTGCAATGGCAACATTAGTAAACGGAACAGTTAAATGGTTCAACAGTGAAAAAGGTTATGGATTTATCGAACAAGAAGATGGTGGAAAAGATGTTTTTGTTCACTACAGACAAATCAACAGCAACGGTTATGACAGAGTTTCTTTAAACGATGGTCAAAAAGTTACTTTCGAAGTTGGTCAAGGTGAAAAAGGTTTACAAGCAGAGAACGTTACTGCTTTATAGTCTTTAAGAAAAGAGAGTCTCCTCTCTTTTCTACTTTTTATTTCTCTATATATTTACTCACAATTTTTTATTTTCATTCAATTTTTTACTTATATAAAACTTTTTAAATTCTTAACATAATTTTTTTATTTTAATTTAGCATACTCTTCATCAGTAAATATTCTTGATTTTGTAATAAATTGATAGCCTAAATCTATTTCAAGGGAAAAGGAATTACCAAATGCTGTCTCTTTTTTTACATCAATTGTTATATGAGAATGTTTAAAATACTCAAATTGATCTTTATCCATAAAAAACTCACAATCACAGATTTCACCTAGTTTTACATTTCTAGAAGGAACATAGAAATCATTTTTTGAATAACACATAGGTGCAGTTCCATCACAGCAACCACCACTTTGGTTAAATACTAATTCACCATTTTCTTTTTTTAAAAGCTCTATTATTTCAGCTGCTTCTTTAGTTACTGCTAATCTTTCAATTGACATTATTTATCCTTTTTATTATATTTCTCAAAAATAAACTCTTTTGTATTTTTAAGTTTATCAAATTTATACACAGCATATATACAAAATATTCCTATAATAATTACACATAAAAACATAAAAAGTAATGTATTCATTCTCTTTCCTTTAAAATATCTTCTAAAAAAAATGCATAGAAGAAAATCTTCTATGCATTTAAGAACTTAAATTGTTTAACTAAATATTAAAGGCCTAGAAAAATCCTAATGCGTCTTTAGAGTATGAAGTTAAGATATTTTTTGTATGTCTGTAAGAGTTTAACATCATCATATGAGTTTCTCTTCCGATTCCTGATTTTTTATATCCACCAAATGATGCATGAGATGGGTACATATGGTAACAGTTAACCCAAACTCTACCAGCTTCAATTCCTCTTGAGAATTTATGTAATTGGTGAGCATCTCTTGACCATACACCAGAACCTAATCCATAGATAGTGTCATTTGCAATTTCTAATGCTTCTTCTTCAGTTTTGAATGTAGTAACAGCAAGTACTGGTCCAAAAATCTCTTCTTGGAAGATTCTCATCTTGTTGTGACCTTTGAATAATGTTGGTTTAATATAGTTACCATTTGGATGTACTTCACTTTCATAAGCTTCACCACCACATAATAATTCAGCACCCTCTTCTTTTCCAATCTTAATATACTCTAAAATTTTCTCTTTTTGAGAAGTAGATGCTTGTGCACCCATCATACAAGTTGGATTTAAAGGATCACCTAATTTAATAGCTTTAACTCTTTCTAATACTCTTGCCATAAATGGCTCATAAATTGATTCTTGAATTAATGCTCTTGATGGACAAGTACAAACTTCACCAGAGTTAAATGCAAATAATACTAAACCTTCAATTGCTTTATCAAAGAACTCATCATCTGCATCCATGATTGATTCCATAAAAATATTTGGTGATTTTCCACCAAGCTCTAGTGTAGAAGGGATGATATTTTCTGTTGCATATTGCATAATTAATTGACCAGTTGTAGTCTCACCTGTAAATCCAACTTTTTTGATATCTGGATGTGTTGATAAATGTTTACCAATTTTTCCACCAGCACCATTAATAATATTAACAAGACCTTTTGGAAGTATATCTTGAATTGTTTCCATCATAATTAAAATTGACATTGGAGTAGCTGATGCTGGTTTCATTACAACTGTATTACCAGCAGCAATTGCAGGAGCAATTTTCCAAGCAGCCATTAATAATGGGAAGTTCCATGGAATAATTTGTGCCACAACACCTAATGGCTCATGAATCTCTTGAGAAATTGTATTTTCATCTAAATCTGAAACATCTCCAGACTCACCTCGAATTACTGATGCAAAATATCTAAAGTGATCTACAACTAAAGGTACATCTGCTGCTAAAGTTTCTCTAACTGTTTTACCATTATCTAATGTTTCAGCTATAGCAATATTTTCTAAGTTTGCTTCAATTGCATCTGCAATTTTATTTAATAATGTACTTCTTTCTATAACAGAAGAGTGTTTATATGTTTCAAAAGCTTTAAGTCCAGCTGCAACTGCTGCATCAACATCTGCTTCATTTGATCTTGGAATTCTTGTAAGAACTTCTCCATCTACAGGTGAAATATTATCAAAATACTCGCCACTTGCAGGAGCAACCCATTCTCCACCGATAAAGTTTTCAAACTGTGCTTTGTACTGAGGTTTACTATATGCCATTTTATATCCTTAATTATTAAATTGTTTTGAAGAAGTTGAAGAACTTTAAAAGTGCTAACTTCCTTCATTGGAAAAATTATACTAGTAGATTATAGCTTGAAAATAGCGTTACTAATTTACCATACAAAAAAATATTTTTTTTGATGATATTCAATAAAGTGTTACGTTTTTACATCATTTCTATTTATTTACATCTATTTTATCTCTAATTAGGGTTATTTTGCGATAATGTTCACAATGAAAACATATAACTATTCATTTCAAAATGAACAATTTACTACTACTATTGATTTTTCTCTATTTAAAGAGGAAGAAAATATTCTCATTCAAATATTTTGTGGAGAAGATAAAAATACTTTAAAGTATTTAGCTACTCTATTTAAAGAGAATCTACCACAAGCTATTTGTATAGGTACAACTACAGATGGGGAGATAAATGATGCCATTATTTCTAATATGCAAAGTGTTGTATCAATATCAGTATTCAAAGAAACCTCCTTACAAGCAGAATTAATTGAAGGTGATGATTGTTTTAATACGGGTTTTGCTATAGCCAAAAAAATTGTACAAAATAATACTAAACTACTAATCACCTTTACAAGCGGAATGGATACAAATGCAGAAGAGTATCTAAAAGGTATAGAAGAATATGACAATAATATTATTGTATGCGGAGGTATGGCTGGTGATAATGGGTTGTTTAAAGAAACAAGTATCAGCCTAGGTGAAAAAGTTGTATCACAAGGTTATGTTGCAGTAACATTGAATTCTGATATTTTACAAGTAAATAATGGTCGTAAATTTGACTGGATTCCTATAGGATTAGAGCATACTATTGATAAAGTAGAAGGTAATAGAATATACTCTATTAGTGGGATGAAACCATCTGAATTTTATAGAAAATATTTAGGTGAAAGTGTAACACAAACAGAGTTTCCGCTTATAGTAGAAAGAAATGGAATTCCAACAGCTCGTGCGGTGTTAAAAGAACATCGAGATGGCAGTTTAAGTTGTGGTGGAAACTTACGTAAAGGTGATATTGTAAGGTTGAGTTTTGGTGATGCAGAAGCTATTATGAGTAACTCTTTAAATTCATTTGCAAATTTAGCCTCTTATCCAATAGAAACATTTTATATCTATTCATGTATGGCACGAAGACGATATATGGGTGATCTTATAAAAGTAGAAACTCAACCTTTCGCTGATGTGGCTCCAACATCAGGTTTTTTTTCATATGCAGAATTCTACCATGAAAAAGGACATAACGAACTCTTAAATCAGACATTAACCATAGTTGCATTAAGTGAAGAAAAAGAGTATAAAAGTGATGAAAAGATAAGTTTAAAGAAGTATGTAAAAGATGAGAAAGAAACATCATTTGCAAAAACACTAAAATCCCTTACGCATTTAATTCAAAAAAGCACCAATGATTATCAACAGCAATCAAAAGTGCTAAAAAAAGAAAAACTTTATTCTCAAAATCTTTTAGCTTCTCAAAAACAATTTTTAAAACACGCTGTACATGAAACAAATACTCCATTGTCTGTTATAATGGGGAATATTGAGTTATATGAGATGGAAAATGAGAAAACAAAATATGTTACAAATATAGAAGTTGCACTTAAAAACTTATGTTCTATTTATGATGATTTGAGTTACTTAGTTAAAAAAGACCAAATAGAATACCCAAAACACACAATTGACTTAGTTGATTATGTAAGAAGTAGAGTTGATTTCTTTGCTCCAGTTGCTCAAAAATCACGTGCTAAGTTTATATTTGAAATACCAAAACAAGAGATGAATATACTTTTTAATGAATCAAAACTTCAACGAATTATTGACAACACTCTTACAAATGCAATTAAATACAGCTATGAAAATGAAAATATTTATGTAATCCTCTCACAAAATATGAATACATATAGCTTCATAATCTCTAGTCATTCTAAAATGATACATGAACCAAAAAAGATATTTGAAGAGTATTATAGAGAAGAGTTATCAAAAGATGGATTTGGATTAGGCTTAAATTTAGTAAAACGTATATGTGAAGAAGAAGATGTAGTTATAGATGTAAAATCAACAAAAGATAATACATCATTTAAATATGTATTTAAAGGATTAGAATGAAAATATTGCTTTTAGAAGATGATTGTATGCTCAATGAAACAATCAACCAATATCTGACCTCAGTAGGACATAGTGTGCATTCTGTAAAAGATGGTAATGAGTGTATGAAGATTTTAGAAGATGCAAAATTTGATCTTTTGGTTTTTGATATTAATGTACCTCATATAGATGGGTTGAGTATATTAGAAGAATTACATAAGCTCAAAAGAATGGTGCCTACTATTTTCATCTCTGCTTTAATAGATATCGAGGATATCACAAGAGCATTTGATATAGGGTGTCACGACTATTTAAAAAAACCTTTTCATTTAAAAGAGTTATCTTTACGAATTGATAAAATTTTAAAAACACGAGATATCCCTATGAAACATAAACGTCTCTCTAAATCTTATAGTTTTGATTGTGAGAATATGACTCTTTATTTTAATAACGAACCCCAAATTATTACAAAAAGGCAGCTACAAATTATTGAACTACTTACAAACAACAGAAGTTTAGTCTGTAATTATGATATGTTCAGAGATTATGTATGGAATGATGATTATATAGACAATGCTACAATAAGAGCAGAAGTAAATCGTGTAAAAAAAGTGCTACAAGAGGATTTTATCATCAATATTCGAGGAATTGGATATATGGTTGAGCGACCAAAATCTAAAATGGATGGGGATAGCTAAAATATAATAAGTGTAAATAACTATAAAGTAGCAAATGATAAAACTTACATTGCTACTTTTATAGTATTTCTACTTTGACTTAAAAACTTGCCCAATCATCACCAGACGTATCTTCTCTTACAGAATCGACTATTTTACTCTTTTTATCACTCACAAAAGAAGTATCAGTTTTAGTCATAGATTTTGCTTTTACATTCTCTTTACCAGTAAACTCTTTTTCATCAGCAGTTGATACAACTAATTTTGCAATAGTGTCTGTATCAAGAGCAACTGAATGTGTTTGTGATGCTATAAATGCATTTTCTTGTGTTTGTTTATCAAGGGCATTAACTGTATCATTAATCTGTTCTATTCCGTGAAGCTGCTCTTTACTTGACTGCTCAACATTTTGAATAACCTCAATTGTTTGAGTGATATTCTCATTTAGAGTTTTATATCCATTAATCATTTGAGCAGATATCTCTTTACCAGCATTTGCTTTATCTATAGCATTTTGAACTAAATTCTTAATCTCATTAGCTGCTTCTGCAGATCGTGATGCTAAGTTTCTTACCTCTTGTGCAACTACTGCAAAACCTTTTCCAGCTTCGCCAGCAGTAGCAGCCTCAACTGCTGCATTTAAACTTAAAATATTTGTTTGAAATGATATTTGATCAATTACAGTAATCGCTTCATTTATAGCATTTACTTCATTATCTATCTCATCCATAGCTTTGGTTGTTTTATTTGCTAAAGACTCACCTTCAGAAGCAGAGATAATAACCTTTTCTGCAAAATTAGACATCTTGATAACATTCTCCGTATTGTTTGAAATATTTCCAGTAATCTCCTCAATAGCAGCTGCCGTTTCTTCTAAAGCAGCAGCTGCTGCATTTGAATTTTTATTCAGAATATCTACATTTTCTAAAAGGATATCTGAACTATGATCAAGAGTAAGCCCATTCTCTTTGTTATCTATTAACAGCTGTGTTATTGATTGACCTAAACCATTGATGTCAGTACATAAAGCTTTTAAGTCACCCTCCATATTCTTTGTATCAATACTTAAACGGTAATCATACTTCGAATATGAAGATAAAACATCCATTGCACTATTTACATTACTTTGAATTGACAGAAGCATCTCATTAATTACATTTTTCAATTGTTCTAATGTTGGATTATGAGTGTCACCTTGTATAGAAACATTTAGAAAACCTTTTTTTGCTTCATTAGCACATTCGATTGCGCTTTGTACTAAAAGTTTATCATTTTCAATACCTAACTTTGTCTTTTCTATACTTTCATTTATGATTTTAGCCATCATCCCCAACTCATCTGTTGAATGAAGTTCAATAGGTTTGGCATCATCTTTATCTTGATTGATATATTCAAAGAAATCTAATAATCCTGATTGAAATTTTCTTAATGGTTTTTTAATTGAGTTAGTAACTGCAATAATAATAAAAAACATTAATAAACAAACTACAGCTACAAGTATATATAAACTATAAAGTGTATTATCTATTTTTTTTAATGCATTATCATAACTTTTATTATTTTCTTTATATGCAAATTTAGTAATACTTTCTAACTCTTTTGTAATATTTGAAAAAGGCATATCTGTTTCAAGAACTTTATCTAAGTAAATATTCATTACATCATTCATCGCATCATTTATTTGAGTACTATAATCTTTGAGGTTAAGTTCTATTTGCTGAATACTCTTTTTCACTTTCTCATCATGAACTACAGCTTTTTTTAAATTGATTAAATCCTGATTTACATTTTTCTGTATAGCATTCAATATTTTAACTTCTGCAGCAATCTCAGGCTCATCATAAGCTCCAGTTACATAGTTAAAAACTTTGTATAGTGCAGTATTGTACAACTCCATATCAACCAATAATTTATTACTTACAACATAAAGTTCAAACTTCACTTCAACTATCTCTTTTAAAGTACTTTTATTTGATTGTAATGAATTATTTGAAAATAGAGAGATTCCTAGTATAAATAGCAAAGCTATTAAGGGAGCAATTAAAACTTTCGTTCCAATTTTTAAATTTTTTATTCTTACCATTGTGTATCCTTGCACAACATATCTTATATTGTGAGTTAAAAAAAAAGAAGGACTAAAGCCTTCTTTTTAATATTATTTAAGACCTCTGGCCCCTATATTTCCATATCTATGGAAAGAGTGAGAGATTGATTGTTCGATGAAGTAGTTTAGTAACTCTAATCTACCCTCCATCATTGGTTTTTGTCTAACGATAAATGTTAAAGAGTTTGCAGATGACTCAAATACCACTGTAGGTACTTTTGCAACATCAGAGTAAAGAACTCTATCAAATTTATGCATTGTTTTAATCATGTCAAAATCAGATTGAGTAACTACTTTATCTCTTGCTGTAAATAATTCACTTGCGTTATCTAAAAATGTTTTTACTTTTTGATTGTTATCAATAGACACTTTAAATGACACACCAGCAACTCTCGCAGCTAAAATTCTTGAAACTGTTTCAAAAATTGTATCATCTGAACTTACTCGAATAAGTACATTTTCTAATGGAAGGTATCTAAAGTGGTTATCTTCACCTCTTACTTCACAATAATCTTTTGCAACACTAAACTCATTTTCATAATTTTCATAGTAAGATTGAAGTGCAATACTTAATTTTGCAAACTCTTCTTTCTCTTTTTGAGTTGATTGACATTTCTCAATAAATTTTGTTAAGTCTGTAGAGTATCTTTTTGTTACTTTTGGATTTGAAACCTCTTTAAAGTCAACAAATTGTGTTATATAATTAAAAATACCAACTTTTCTACCAGCACCAATAGCTGATTTACCCATACCACCAAATGGTTGTCTAAGCACGATAGCTCCAGTTGTTCCTCTATTTACATAAAGGTTACCAGCTTTAAGGTTCTCTTTCCAGTATGTTACTTCTCTCTCATCTAAAGACTCAATACCTGAAGTTAATCCATATCCTGTATCATTTACAATTTTAACTGCGTGTGCTAAATTTTTTGCTTTTACAACAGCTAAAACTGGTCCAAATAACTCATTCATATGAATAAAGTTACCCTCTTCAACTCCCCATTTAATAGCTGGTTTTAACATATATTCATTATCTTCAGCGTATGATGGAGCTAATAACCACTCTTCGTTACCTTCAAGTTCATTGATCGCTTTTTCTAGGTTTCCTGAAACTTTATTTGCTAAAGTACCAATTCTATTTTTGAAATTCCAAACAGAACCAACACTCATAGAACGAGCTGTATCAACTAATGCTTTTTTAAATGACTCATCATTGTATACTTCCTCTTCTAAAACTAAAAGTGAAGTAGCAGAACACTTTTGACCTGAGTTATTAAATGCACTTAAACATACATTTTTAACTGCTTGTTCTCTATCTGCCATATTTGTTACAATAGTTGCATCTTTTCCACCAGTTTCAGCAGTCAAGAATAGATCAGGTCTTGTTTTTAACATAGAAGCGGCTGTATCTTCACCACCTGTTAAAATTACGAAATCTACTTTATCATTTCCAATTAAATGCTCACCTGCAAGTGCACCTGGACAAGGAACAAATTGAAGAACATTTTTAGAAATTCCAGCATCCCAGAAACATTTACACATCTCATAAGCAGTTAATGCAGCAACAGAAGCTGGTTTGATAATTACTGTATTACCAGCAGCTAAAGTAGCAGAAACACCACCTAATGGAATAGCAACAGGGAAGTTCCATGGTGGTACAACAACACCAACACCTTTACCTGTGAACTCTAAGTTTTCATATTTATCAAAATAATGAGTAGAGTATGGGTAAAATTCTAAGAAGTCAACTGCTTCTGAAACTTCAACATCTGTTTCAGTAAAAATTTTACCAACTTCAGCAGCCGCTACACCAATTAAGTCATCTCTTCTTTCTCTAATTTTAATAGCAACTTGTTTAAGTGCTGCATGTCTTTGTTCATGTGTTAAACTTCTCCAACCATCAACATCTGCATGTGCAACTTCAACTGCTCTTTTTAAATCTTCTGCATTAGCATTTGCAAATTTACCTGCAAGAACACCCTCTTTTACTTGAGATTTATCAATAGCTTCTACTATTTTTCTACCCTCAACAATATCTTCACCACCTACAACGATTGGAGCAATTACATGTTCTGTATCTTTAGAGTTTTTCCATTTTTTGATAATATTTTTAGCCCATTCTTGATTGTCAGGTAAAATAAAATCTGTATCAGCTTCAGCGTGATACTCTTTTGTATCATAAGATGCATGATTAAAGTCATCCCATTTTTCTGTAAGTCTATTTTGTGTTCTTTTTGCACCTACAAATGAAGTTTTTTCATTTTCAAAAGATTTTAAGAATAGATTTTTTTGCATATTCCAATCTTTTGAACCAACAGTTAATCCAAATGAATATCTAATAAAGTTATCTGGACCTGTATTTTCATCAAGTCTTCTTACTAGGTATGCAATCGCATTTGTAAATTGCTCTTTTGAAGCAGTTGGAGCATATAAAATTACTGATTTTGATATCTCTCTAATAGCAAGTCTAGCAGCTTCACTCATCCCTTCTAACATCTCTAATGTATGATACTCTGTAGTATTGTTTGCTTCAGCTAAAGTTGTAGCGTATGCTAATTCAAATAAGTTATGTGATGCAGTTCCAATATGCATAAATTTTGCATTTTCAGGTTGAAGTGCATGTCTTGCCATTCTTTTATAGTTAGAATCAGTATCAGACTTATCAGTATATGTTACCATATCCCAGTGTTTTTGACTAGCTTCAGTTTCTTCCATCTCCATGTTAGCACCTTTTACAAGTCTAAATTTAATAGGAGAACCACCATTAGCAACTCTTACTTTTGCCCAAGCTAATAGATCTTTTTGCACTAAGAATGAATCTGGAATATATGCTTGTAAAACAATACCAGCATAGAAATCTTTAAATTGTGGTTTATCTAATGTTCTTTTAAATACTTCAACAGTAATAGCTAAATCTCTATACTCTTCCATATCAAGGTTGATAAACTTATTTGATTTTGTTCCGTTTGGAGCGATATATGGATATTTTTGTGCTTGTGCATAAATTTTAGTTAATTTTTCAACAAGCACTTCAACAGTATGTTCAAAGTTTAAAGGGTTGATTTGTGAATAAATTGTAGAAATTTTAATAGAAATATAGTCAATATTTGGGTTTGATAAAGCATCAAGATATTTTTCCATTCTCTCTGATGCTTCTTCTTCACCAAGAACAACTTCACCAATAAGATTAATATTTACTCTTGTACCCTCTTTTTTTCTCATTACTAAGTGTTTATTAAAAGGTTCTTTTTCACCTTTGATTACAACTGTTTTAGTATCTTCTCTGATTTGATTAACAAACATTGGTACAGATAAATTAGGTAAAAATTTACCAAAGTTTTGAAATAACCATAATAATGTTTTATCTTTTGTTGTAAAGAAGTGAGCCATACCATGTTTTTCAAGTAAAAAGATGATTTGATCTGCAACTCTTGCGTTTGATTCACATCTAAAACATTGATCCATAAGCTCGATTAAAAGTGCTTTATCTTTTGGGTGGTCAAGCATTTTATTCATTTTTACATAGAACTCTCTATCCCAATCACTTACAAGCTCTGTTGCTCTGTTTTGCCATTTTTCTGCTAAATTAATTGATACGTTTATCAACTCTTTTTCATTTTTCATATATTTCCTTTAAAGTTTAACTTATATTTAAATCAATTTAAAGTAGTTTAGAACACACATATTATTATGTTCTAAAGGGGGAATACCCTGCAAAGTTTGCCCCTTTATCTACTTTATGTACTTTTCTTCTTTTGTAACTAGTGTTTTTTACCCAAATATGCTTCTTGGATAGTTGCAGAATTTAATAACTCTTCAGCAGTACCCTCGTGCGTAATTTTTCCAACTTCCAAAACATAAGCTCTATCTGCTAGTTTTAAAGCAGCTTTTGCATTTTGTTCAACTAATAAAACCGTAACTCCACTTTGCGCAATCTCTTTTACTGCTTTAAAAATAGCTTTAATTAAAATTGGTGCAAGACCTAATGATGGCTCATCAAGTATCAAAAGTTTTGGTTTACTCATAATCGCTCTACCAATTGCAAGCATCTGTTGTTCACCACCAGAAAGTGTTCCTGATAATTGTTTTCGTCGCTCTTTTAATCTTGGTAGAATATCATAAATCCATGCTAGCGTCTCCTTGTCGTGATCTTTTAAAGTATATGCACCCATCATAAGGTTCTCTTCAACAGTAAGTGTTCCAAAAACTCTTCGTCCTTCTGGTGAATGAGACATCCCTAAAGATACTATATCGTGTGCTTCACAAGCTGTAATATCATTTTTATCAAAAACAATACTTCCAGATTTTGCTTTTAAAAGTCCAGATATTGTTTGAAGTGTTGTAGTTTTTCCAGCACCATTAGCACCAAGAATAGTTACAACTTCACCGCGTTTAACATGTAAAGATATCCCTTTAATTGCAGCAATTGCACCATAAGATACATGAAGATCTTTTACTTCTAATAATATTTCATTATTTACCATTATTCATCCTCCTCATCATCTGTTCCAATATATGCTTCAATTACTCTAGGATCATCTTGTACAAAACTAGGTTCACCTTGAGAGATCTCTTTTCCAAAGTTAATAACGGTTATGTAATCTGTTAATTTCATAACCATCTCCATATCATGTTCAATCATCATAATACCAAGACCCATCTCTTTAATTTTTAAAATGATGTTTGTTAACTCTATTGTTTCGTTCTCATTAAGTCCTGCTGCTGGTTCATCTAAGATTAAAAGTTCAGGATCAGCAGCTAGTGCTCTTGCCATCTCAATTTTTCTTTGATTACCATATGATAAATCTCCAGCTGGAGTATCAGCATATTGACTCAATCCAAAAAACTCCATAAGCTCTTCAACTTTTTCCCAGTGTGTTCTTTCATCTTTTGCATAAGATGGAGTATGAATCAGCGTATGGTACCATTTTTGATTTGATTTTGTGTGACATCCTGCAATAATGTTTTCAGCTACACTCATCTCTTTAAAAAGTCTGATATTTTGGAATGTTCTTAAAACTCCTCTTTGAGCAATTTTATGAGGTTCCATCCCTGTGATATCTTCACCTTTATATTTAATAGTTCCCTCTTCTGGTTTATAAATACCTGTAACACAGTTAAATAGTGTCGTTTTACCAGCACCATTAGGACCAATGATTCCATATATTTGACCAGGTTTAACTTTAATAGTTAGATCATCAATTGCAACTAAACCATGAAAGAATTTTGAAACATTTTCTATTTCTAATACATATCTCATTATTTAGTCTCCCCTCTTTTTAGTACTTTTTTCTTTAAAAATTTTGGAATATTTCCAAACTTCGCAGGCCAAACTCCATTAGGTCTTAAGATCATTGTAAGAACCATCGCCGCACCAAAAATTAAGTATCTTGATTCTTTAAACTCTGTAAATAGTTCAGGTAATACGAACATCACAAATGTACCAATAATAATACCAGGAACAGAAGCCGATCCACCAACTAAAACAATAGCAAAGAACATAACAGACTGCATAAAGTTAAACGACTCAGGACTAACAGCAGAATACTGAATAGCAAATACTGCTCCAGCAGCTCCTGCAATCCCTGCACCTAATGCAAATGCAAACAATTTATAATAAGAGATATTGATCCCCATAGATTTTGCTGCAATCTCATTTTTGTTTATGTAGTATAATGCTCTACCATATTTAGATGTATCAAGGTTTCTAATAATAACAAATGTGATTAATAATAATCCAAAAGCGATGTAATAAATAGAGATATCAGAAAATAATTCGTATCCAAATACTCTTACAACATCGATTCCAAAAATACCATTTGGACCACCTGTTAAACCAAATACATCATTTTTTAGTACTTGTTCAAAAATAATATTAAATCCAATAGTTGCAACTAATAAATAATCCCCTCTAAGGTGAATAATTGGACCAGCTAATAATAATGAAAATATTACTGGAAATAAAATTGCAAATGGGATTGTTTCAATAATCTCGAACCCAAAATGTACATTTAAAATAGCTGTTGTGTATGCACCCATCCCAAAGAAAATAGCATGACCCATATTAAAAATACCAGCTCGTCCTAAAATAATATCTTGAGAAAATGCAACCACTGCAAATACTAAAAATGTAATACCAATACTTAACC
>JBATTX010000036.1:0-3536 GCA_049670825.1 Arcobacteraceae bacterium
AGCCAAAATATAGGAACAGTAAGTTTAAACTGGAATCTATACAACGGAAACTCTGATAACTCAGCTGTGATGATCAATAGAAAAAAAGCAAACCAATATTTGATGCAACTAGAAGATTTAAAACAAGAGATTACTTTGCAGTACGAAAGTGCAAAAGAGCAACTTGAAGTTTCAAAACTCAATTTAAAAACTGCAACAAAAGCACTTGAAACTTCAAAACTAAATTATGAAATAGTTGGAAATAAAGTACAAGAGGGACTTTCATCAAACAAAGACCTAATAGATGCGAACTATCTATTAACACAGTCAAAACAAAACTACTTTAGTGCATACTATACAAGATATTTAGCTATAGCAACACTTCAAAGAGTTTTAGAGTTAAACAACTAAATATGTGTCTTATTATAGCTTGTGTATTTAGCTATTTGTCTTTTTCTTTTTATGAAGAGGGTAATATACTCAATGCAAGTATAAATGGTGCTATTGCTTTATTTTTTTTGATACTATTGATGCGAAATATCATAAAAGTAAAGCTGAGTAAAAAATAGATTAAAAAAAAAGGAAGAGTTTTACTCTTCCTTTTTTTATGTGTTTGAAGTGAATGAGTTTTAAAAACTTGTCCACTCATCGTCATCACTACTTGAAGTGATTGGTTTAATGTTTTTAGTTACACTAGAAGGTATAGCTCTTGGAGTAGATTCCCTTTTTGCAATAGGTTCTTTTACTTGTGTTACTTCTCTTTTTACAACTGGAGTAGATACTGGCTGAGTAATAGGTGCTGTTTTGACATCTATGTTTCTCATTGTAATATTTTCTTTTCCTATAAACTCTTTTGCATTTGCATCATCTAAAACATCTTTAGCTATGCTTTGTGTTTGAATCGCAATATTTTGAGTATCACTTGCTACTTGTGCATTTTGTTGTGTTTGTCTATCAAGTTGCCCAATTGCAGAATTGATTTGCTCAATACCTGTTTTTTGTTCTTTTGAGATCGATTCAACTTCTGAAATAAGTTCAATAGTTTTTGTGATATTTTCATTTAGTTTTGCATAACCATCAATCATATTATCAGCAATTTTTTTACCACTATTTGCTTTTTGAGTTGCATTTTCAACGAGAGATTTAATCTCATTTGCAGCTTCAGCACTTCTTGCAGCAAGGTTTCTTACCTCTTGAGCAACAACAGCGAATCCTTTTCCAGCTTCACCAGCAGTTGCAGCTTCAACAGCAGCATTCAGTGAAAGGATATTTGTTTGGAATGCAATTTGGTCAATTACTGTAATTGCATCATTAATTGCTGTAACTTCAGTATTAATCTCATCCATTGCAACAGTTGTTTGAGTTGCAAGTTGTTGACCATCTGATACCGAACTTGTAACTGTTTGTGCATATTGTGACATTTTTACAACATTTGCAGTGCTATTTGAGATGCTACTTGTTGATTGGTCAAGTGCAGCTGCAATCTCTTCAAGTGAAGCTGCTGCTTCATTTGATGCTTTGCTTAATGTATCTACATTTGATAATAAAGTATTTGAACTATTTTGAAGTGTTAATCCATTTGCTTTATTGTCAGATAACATAGTATTTACAGAGTCTCTTAATGCATTGATATCTTTTACAAGTGTTTCAAAAACTCCACCTTTTTCAATCCCATCAATTACAAGTTTTTTTCTATAATCAAAGTTTGCATACTCTTCTAAAATAAGATTCATATTAGAAAAATGCTGTTTTGTTGCAATGATCATATCATTTACTTCATTTTTAAATTCATTTAATGATTGATTAGTAGTATTTGTTTCAATTGTTTGAGAATACCAACCATGTTTAACTCTACCAATAACAACTTTTGCATCATCTATTAAAACTTGGTCTTCTTTAATACCCGCATCAATTCTTCCTAAATACTCGTTAAAACTATCAACAATATGACCTAATTCATCATTTGCTTGTTTTTTAATACTTTCTCTTTTATGAGATTTATTATGTATTAGATTTTGAATACCATCATTTAAAATATTAATTGGTCTTATAATAAGTTTATTTAAAATTAAAATAATAACAATTGCAATAATAATCACAATAATACTTGTAGTAATTAAAATTGCAGTAACAATTTCATTTATTTTATCTTGTGCATTTGATTCCATAATGTTGATTTTATCTTCAATATCATCAACATAAGCACCTGTTGCAACAATCCAGTTCCATTCTTTGAACAATTGTCCATAAGAAAATTTTGGTTGTAGTTTATCTTTTCCTGGTTTTTCCCAGTTATATTTTACTAAACCACCACCTTTTTGTACAGAAATAGATGATAAATCTTTAAATAGATAAATTCCTGTTTTATCTTTGAAGTTCACTAAATCTTTTCCATCTAATGATGGTTTTATAGGATGCATAATCATTTTACTTGATGTATCTTGAATCCAGAAGTATCCAGATTTTCCATATCTCATTTGAGCAATAGTTGCTAAAGCTTCTTTTTGAATATTTTTAGTTACATCTTCAACATATTCACCTGTTCCAATTACCCAATTAAATGGTTTAAATCTTTTAACATAAGATATTTTTGGTTGTGGTTTTTCAAAACCTGGCTTAGGCCATACATAATCAACAAATCCTTCCCCTGTATCAGACGTAGCTTTTACAAATTCTGTAAAGATTTTTTTCCCACCTTTATCTTTGAATTCTGATAAATCTTTTCCGTTTAATTGTGGTTTAATAGGGTGATCAACAATAACAGCTCGTGTATCATTTATCCAAAAATAACCATTTTTACCATATCTACTCTCACTTACAATAGTTTTGATTCTATTTTGAAGTTCCTCTTTAGATATTTTTCCATTTTCTCTCTCATACTCTCTTTGAATAATAGAAAAAACAAAGTTTGTTTGCTCTTTTAAATATTTAGAAACCTCTGCTCTAATTTTCTCAGGTTCAGTTCTTTTTTGATATGATTCAAGAGTTTTTAATGCCATCGATACATAGTTTTGAAGTTCCGCTTCTTTATTTTGATACGCCTCTTCTCGGTATTGTTCAATATTAGCTTTGCTCACAGCTCCAATATTATAGATAGCTTCTATACCAATAACTACAGCAATGGTTATGATTGTAGTAATTACAAGCATTAACAATTTCATTTTGATAGTAATATTTTTCATAAATACCCTTTTACATAGATTGAAGTCATTATAGACTGATTTAGTTGAGTTTTAAGTGAAATGATATGATTTTTTTTTGAAATGATAAATAATGTTTACTTATTACACTACACATATATTACACAAAGAATTACTATACTCAACAATCAAAACAAAGGATATAAAATGAAAAAAATAATCTTAATATTAATGGTGATGTTCACAACATCTTTTTTAAATGCTGACATAATTGATCAAAATGGATTAAAAGATGGATATAACATTAAGTTATATACTAAAAACACACCAATTACTGGTAACAATGAGTTTTTTGTAACAATTGCCAAAGATGCAAAGGTAGTAGAAGATGCCAAAGTGAAAGTGAAAGTATTTATG
>JBATTX010000037.1:0-2067 GCA_049670825.1 Arcobacteraceae bacterium
ACATCTATTTTATGTGTTTGAATTTGTTCAATAGCTTCTTTTCCACTATGTGCAAAAAATAGATTAATCTCATCATGTGCCATAAAAGTTGCTTCTATTAAGTCTAAGTTAAATTGTTCATCATCGACTGCTAAAATATTATACATATGTTACATCACCTTTTTAGTTGCTCTTATGCAATCTTATCGTAAA
Source organism: Arcobacteraceae bacterium (assembly GCA_049670825.1). GTDB lineage: Bacteria > Campylobacterota > Campylobacteria > Campylobacterales > Arcobacteraceae > JAIOSF01. The sequence continues at coordinate 193 of JBATTX010000037.1, forward strand.
ATAAATTAAATAAATTAATTAACCTTAAAGGTACTAATATGCAAATCGAATCCTTGTCGTATGATAACCAAAAGTGGCATTATGAAGATGAAACAATTGAAAATAAAAGTAGCGTTGAGTTAGTTTTATTATTTGGAGACACTGATGTGTTGCATAAAAATGAGCATTATGCTTTTTTACAAAATACATATCCAAATGCGCAAGTGATTGGTTCTTCATCATCAGGAAATGTACTTGGTGCAAAGTTAAGTAACAATGAAATTATTGCTACTGCTATCTCTTTAGATAAAGGCTTTATTAAAACCAGTATTATCGACTTTGAAATTGGTGATGACTTAAATATTATTGCTCGAAACTTGGTAGCAAAGTTTCCTGATGAAAATCTCAAATCAATATTTATTATCTCAGATGGATTAAATATGAATGGAACCATTTTAGCAAAAAATGTAAATGAGATGAAACCAAATGTTCTTATAACAGGTGGTTTAGCAGGAGATGATGCACGATTTGAAAAAACTCAAATTATTGTAAATGGTGAAGTAAAAGATAAAAGAGTTGTAGCAATTGGCTTCTATGGAAAATCTCTTCATGTAAGTAGTGGCTGTTATGCTGGATGGGATGAGTTTGGAGCACAAAGGGTGATTACTAAATCAATTGGAAATATTGTGTATGAAATAGATAATAAACCAGCACTAGAACTCTATAAAAAGTACCTAGGTGAAGAATCAAAAAATCTTCCAAGTAGCGGACTGAGATTTCCTTTGAGTATTAAAAAAGATGAGGATTCTAATGCAATAATAAGAACATTATTGGCTGTTGATGAAAAGACTCAATCTATGACATTTGCAGGAGATGTACCTCAAGATTATATAGCAAAATTAATGAAAACAGATATTGATGGACTCATTGATGGTAGTCAATTGGCTGCAAAAAATATCATTCAAACAAATAATAAAACTGCCTTAGGTTTGGTTGTAAGTTGTGTAGGCAGAAAGTTAGTAATGAAAGATTTAATAGATGAAGAGCTTGAAATTATCGAAGATACGGTTGGCTCAAATGTACATCTTACAGGATTTTATTCCTATGGTGAGTTAGCCCCTTTTAATAAAGAATTAAAAACATGTAGATTACATAATCAAACAATGACATTAACTGTTATATACGAGGATTAAATCAATATGAACAGATTACTACAAAGACAGATAAAATCCTATTTTGGTAAAGATTTTAATATTGAAAATGCATCTAAAGATTTACACGGCTTTATTAATTTGGCGAATGAGGGGTATTCTGAGTATGAAAAAGAGATAAAGCTTTTACAAAGAACTATAGAGATAAATTCAGAAGAATTAACAGAAGCAAATAAACTCATTCAAGATAAAAATCTTGATATGGTAGCTATTTTAAAACAGTATAAAAATGCTATTGATACATCTTTGATTGTTTCCAAAACAGATGTTAATGGTAAAATTACCTATGTTAATGAACGTTTTTGTGAAATCAGTGGTTACACTGAATCTGAGTTACTAGGGAAAAATCATAATATTGTAAGACACCCTGATCTTATAGATGCTGTGTATGCAGACCTTTGGAGTACAATTCAGTCAAAACAGATATGGAGAGGTTTTTTTCCAAATAGAGCAAAAAATGGCGAAACATATTATGTAAATGCCACAATTTTTCCTATTTTAAATAGCAAAAATGAGATTACCGAGTATATGGCTATTCGAGAAGATGTGACAAAAAACATTCTTTTACAAAAGAAAAGTGAATATCTTCATCATCGTACATCACAAATTATGAATGCACAAGAGAGTATTATTGTTATTTCAAATCAACAAGATGGGGTCATTGATGTAAATCAAATGTTCTTTA
>JBATTX010000038.1:0-3094 GCA_049670825.1 Arcobacteraceae bacterium
AGAATTCACCTTATTCATATCAAATTCTAATCCTACTAAAAATTTATCAAAATAGAAGTCATAGCCTAATAATGCTCCATAAGTTAGGTCATTACTACTAATATTTTGTACATAACCATTTGTTGTACCTGTAGTTCGATCATATTCTACCCCAGAATCCTTTGTTTTAGTCGAACCAACTGTTCCTCCAACGTAAAAGCCAGATTCATTTGCATAAAGAGAGGTGATAAGACTCAGCCCCAGAATTGGCATAATAAATTTATTTTTCATTAAATATTCCTTTATAATTTTAAAAATTATTCTATTATAATTTTCCTTTAATTTTCAAATACAAATAATAGAAGATTTATTAAGAAGATTTCGTATCGGGCAAAATACTATTTTTTAAATAATATTGATTGCCCTGCAGTTAGTTTGTCGCCTACCTTGATAGATAGTTCGTTTGTGTCTTGTACTGTTATGATCACCATACCATCTAAAAACACTGTTAGTTTATCACCTTGTGATACATTTGTTTCATACATTCTTTTAATTTTTGAATTACATAAACCACTAATGAGTTTTACTTTTATATCATCAAATTTCAACACAATTTGTTCGTTATATAATGAAGCTTTGTAGCTATTTGGATTAAGATTTAAACCATGTTTATATTTTTTGATTTTCATTGATGCATCTATGGGAGCTCTTAATATATGATTATTTAATAAGCCTACTTTACAGTATATTTTATATTTTCCATTTACTTTATCAATTGCAGTAACCGTAGAGTCTATAGGAGCTAATACACTTTGCGTATTTGTAAAAACATGTCTATTACTATCTCTATAAATATAAAGCATGAAGAAGCCTATTAAAAGTCCTATACTACCTAAACAATCAGATATAAATAACTCTAAAAATATAGCAATAGCAAATACAATTGCTATATTTTTATATCCCTCTTTTAATATCAAACTATTTTTCATCATCTTTTTCTTCTTTAATATCTTCTACTGTATCTGTAGATGCTATATTTTCATCTTCTTCATTATGAAGATCTTCACCATTATAAACAACACCACCATTTTCAATAATAATCTCTTGAACTCTTTTCCCTGAAATAACTTCTAAATCTAAAAGTTCCGCAGTCATTTGCTCTATAGCAGCTCTATTTTCTTTTAAAATATCTAATACAGCATTGTATCTATCATTTAAAGTTTGTTTAATATGCATATCAAGCTTATGAGACATCTCATCACTAGAATCTTTACTTGTTTGTCCGCCACCTAGGAATTGGTTTGTTTGTTTACTAAGAACCATTAAACCAGCAATATCAATATCACTCATTCCATAAATTGTAGCCATTGATTTAATAATATCAGTTGCTCTTTCTAAATCATTTCCTGCACCTGTACTGATCTCTCCAATATATACCTCTTCTGCCGCACGACCTCCAAGTAATGTATCAACTTCTGCCATTAACTCGTGTTTTTGCATAAGGTATTTATTTTCTTCTGGTGTATTTAATGTATATCCAAGTGCAGCAAGTCCTCTTGGTACAATTGAGACTTTGTTTACTTTCTTCGCACCTTTTGTTACCTCTGCAATTAAAGCATGTCCAGATTCATGATACGCAACAATTCTTCTCTCTTTTGGAGATATTCTTCTACTTTTCTTTTCAAGACCAGCAATTTGTCTCTCAACTGCTTCTTTAAAATTTTCAGTTGTAACCTCTTTTTGATCTGCTCTACCTGCAAGAAGTGCAGCTTCATTGATAATATTTGCTAAATCTGCACCAGCTAAACCTGCAGTCATAACAGCAATATCACGCATCTCTACACCTTTAGCAATTTTTACATCTTTGATATGTACATTTAAAATTTCAACTCTACCCTCTAAGTCTGGTTTATCCACTAAAACCTGTCTATCAAATCTACCTGGTCTTAATAAAGCAGGATCTAAAATTTCTGGTCTATTAGTAGCAGCTAAAATAATAACAGGAGCACCATCCCCACTAAATCCATCCATCTCTGCTAAGAGTTGGTTGAGTGTTTGTTCTCTCTCATCATTTCCACCCATACCACCACTAGCTCTACTTTTACCAATAGCATCAATTACATCAATAAAGATTATCGCAGGAGCATTTTTCTTTGCTTGTTCAAAGAGGTCTCTTACACGACTCGCACCAACACCTACAAACATCTCAATAAAACTTGATCCTGTAACACTTAAAAATTCAACATCAGCTTCACCAGCAACTGCTTTAGCAAGTAATGTTTTACCAGTACCTGGAGGTCCTACTAAAAGAACACCTTTAGGAATTTGAGCACCTAAATTTACATATCTATCTGGATTTCTTAAAAACTCTACAATTTCAGAAACTTCTTCTTTAGCTTCTTTATTTCCAGCCATATCTGAGAATTTCACTTTTGGTTTTTCAGAGTTAATCATTTTTTTAGCACCACCCATACCAAGAATTCCACCAGCGCCACCGCCCATAGATTTTGACATTCGTCTTGCTAAAAACATCCAAATTGCAAAAAAGAAAAATAATGGTAAAACCCAACCAAATAACATATCTGCTAGAAGATTTTGTTCATTCACTCCACCATAATTGATACCTTGCTTTTCTAATGTAGGAATTAAAGTATCATCAACACCAACTTTTCTTGCTGTGTATGTAGTAACAACGCCACCAACAGGTTTAGAGATTGCTTTAATATTTGTATCACCAATCCCTACATACTCTATTTGCCCATTATTAATTAAATTCTTAATCTCAGAATAAACAACTGTTTTAGTAGTACTTTTTCCATAGACTGCTGTTCCGCTGTTTACTCCCATCTCATCTTGAGGAAAGAAACTTTTAAATGCCATAATTGTTACTATTGAAAATACAACAAATACTATTATTGGATTTTTATCAAAAAAACCGTTAGAATTTTTGTTATCGTTTTGGTTGTTGTTTTTATTACTCATTATTTACCTTTTTTAACTATTAAAGTTACCCATTCATTTTGTTGTAACTCTTCAATAGTTTCACAATCTTTGAATTTATTTAAAACTTTTTGTTTATGTTGTTCCATAATACCTGATAATATTATGATACCAT
>JBATTX010000039.1:0-3559 GCA_049670825.1 Arcobacteraceae bacterium
ATAATCATAGTTGCGTACTGTTACAATCTCGCCATTTTTTCTTTTTATAGCAATAGATGGAAGATTTATCCCATTAAACGTTGTTGTTTTTACCATTGTGTAGTGAATCATATCTTCTAATATAATTTTGTCACCAATTTGTAGCGCATTGTCAAATGAATAATCACCAATCTCAACACCCGCTAGACAAGTGTTACCTGTTAACTTATAAGTGAATTCTTTTTTAAAAGGTTTGTCTGAATCTCGTACATCAGGTCTGTAGGGCATAGCTAATGTATCAGGCATATGACACTCAGCACTAGTATCTAAAATGGCAATTTGCATCCCATTATTTACAATATCTAAAACAGTTGCTTCTAAGTAACCAGTTTGCCAACCAATAGCTTCACCTGGCTCTAAATAAACTTTTAGATGTGGATACCGTAATTTAAATGCTTTTAAAAGTGAAATTAACCCTTGTACATCATAGTCTTCTCTCGTGATATGATGCCCACCACCAAAATTGATCCATTTTAAGTCTTTAAAATAGTGTGAAAAATTTTTCTCAAACTTTTCTAATACAAGTGTAAGTGCATCTACATTTTGTTCACATAATGCATGAAAATGAAAACCTTCAATTATATTTGGTAGTTGTTTGGGAAATTGACTTTGAATAATACCCAGTCTACTATTTGTTCCACAAGGATTGTATAAATCTACATCTACTGTTGAACATTCAGGATTGATTCGTATTCCTATACTGTTTTGAGGTTTAATATCTTTTTCATATTGACTTAGTTGGTTAAACGAGTTAAATACAATATGATTTGAAATTTCAGATATTTTTTGAAATTCGTTTGGTTTAAAAGCAGGAGAATAAGTGTGTACTTCTCCACCAAATTCTTCTTTTGCAAGGATAGCTTCATTTAATCCACTAGCACAACATCCTTTAAGATACTTTTTACAAATATCAAATGTTGAGTACATAGCAAAACCTTTAAGTGCAAGTAATATTGTCACACCAGCTTCTTCTTGAATACTATTAATAAGTTGAAGGTTTTTTTCTAATTTTTCCTCTTCACAAACATAACATGGGCTTGGTATATTACTAAAATTCAAATCCACCACCACTTCCTTTATTCATACTTTCATAAACTACTTTAACGTATTTATCTCTTGTTTCACAATCTAATAATTTAGGGCATTTCATACATGAGTCTAAATTATTTTGTAATTGACACTGTTTTAAAATAACGAGCTCTGCATCAAGTGCAATTTCCCATTTAGTTTTTTCTGTTTGGTTCTCTTCCATAAACTATTTATATGCTTCTATTACTCTATTTATCTCTTTGTTACTTCCAAAAAAACAAGGAGATGTATCATGAATATGTCTTGTTTGTATCTCTAAAACTCTTCCTTGTCCTTGTGTAGCACCACCTCCAGCTGTTTCAAAAATATGAGCAAAAGGGAACACTTCAAATAGTTGTCTTAGTTTCCCTTCTGGTTTATCACTAGCTCCTGGATATGAAAATAATCCACCACCTCTTACTAGTATATGGTGAAGGTCTGGTACCATACCTCCACTGTAAGTAAGTTCATAATCCTCTTCAAACATTTTTTCTATCATTTTTCTATGGTGTGGATACCAACATTGTTGAGTAGAACCTGGTGAGTTTAAGTTTCCTGATTCATTCATCTTGATATCTTTAACATAGTAAAATTCATTATGATTTCTCATTCTATACAGTTTTACAGTTTCCCCATCACAAATAACCATCTCAATTCTTGGTCCAAAAACTACATAAATTGATGCAACAATATTGTTCCCTGTAAAATCATTTTTATATATTCCATAAATCGAACCAACAGACAGGTTTACATCAACCAAACTACTTCCATCAAGTGGATCGTATGCAATAAGATATTCTCCATCTTCATTTATATCTACAATATGCTCTTGCTCTTCACTTACTATTTTTTTTACAGATTTAAGCTCTTTGAAGTTTTTTTCAATAACTTGGTCACTTATGATGTCAAGTTTTAGTTGGGTATCACCTGTAGAGTTTTGCTCTTCACTTTTACCCATGTCACCTTGTGCTATAATTTTTTGTATCTCTATTGTAGATTTTTTAATTGATTCTATTATCTCATTCATTTGTATCCTTTATACTTCTTTTGCATTATTTTGTATCCATTGAATTATCTCATCAATGTTATTTAAATCTAATATACTCATATTTTTAGGTAAATTATTTGTATTGATTGTTTCATCAATAGCAAGACAATCACTTACCTCAAAATAATTTATATCGATCACACCTCTTTGTATACAAATACGAGGCAGAGGAATGTTTTTTAAACCCTCTACAAATAAAAAATCAAAATGGCTAAACATTGAAACTATCTCTTCAATACTAGATGTTTGTTTTTTAAATAGAGTTGTTTTATGTGGTGATACAACAGCTACTTCAGCACCTATTTGTGAAAACCTATAACTGTCTTTTCCCTCTTGATCAAATCTTGCTTTATCTTTTGGATCATTTTTAATAATCGCAATTTTAAAACCTTTTTCTTGCAGAATTTTTGAAATGTTTTCGATTAAAGTTGTTTTTCCACTATTTGATGGACCTGTAAATGCTACTGCTAATCGTTTTGTATCTCTATTCATAAATGCAATTATATCTAATTATACTTTTGATTTTATATTTTCATAAATCTATTTTTAAATGTACATTTTTTACATAACTCTTCGACTGCAATACCATTTTTGAATCCCTCAACAATATCTAAAGATTTTTTAGAAAATAGAATATCTTTGAGTGGTGTATTATGAAGATTTCCTAAATTGATGATTCCAAAACTATCTAAACAACATGGTACTACAACTCCACTTGATAATATAGCAATTTGTGCTGATAATCCATGACAATATCCATCTGATTCCTCTTTATCTGCTAAAGTTGGCCATTTGAAATATTTATCAAAATCAATTAAAATTTGATTTTCTAATCTTTTAGGTTTTGTATAATCAATATTTGATAAATCAATATTAAATTTAGTTGATAGTTGTTGAAATATTTCATGATTAAATTGGCTTTCACTATTTTTATCATCTAAATTCCAAAGTCTAAAGTTGATAAAGTTATGAACTTTTTTTTCTAGTTTTAAATCACATAGTTTAAAAATTGGATTTAAATATTCTTCTAAAGTGATTTTCATCTCATTTTTATTGTAGCTATTAAGTGAAAAATTAATCTGTTTGATAGCTTTGTGCAGAAATATATTTAAGTCAAATTTTCTTAGATAATAACCTGTTGTTGTGATATGTACTTTAAAGTTGTGTTTTGATGCAATATCTAAGTATTGATCCAAATTTGATAATGTTAAAGGGTCTCCAAATACATGAAAAGCAATATCTTTTGTATATGGTTTGAGTTGAATAAGAATAGTTTCAAAAAATTCCAAACTCATTGTAGATGTTTTTGTCTCCTTGGTTGGACAAAAACTACATGCTAGACCACATATATTGGTTAGTTCGATATAAACCTTATGAAATTTGTAATGCATTTTTAACTATGAT
>JBATTX010000040.1:0-7070 GCA_049670825.1 Arcobacteraceae bacterium
AAAGTTTAGCTGTTTTTGGGTCTTCAAGTACTTTTGCACTTTGTAAATAATATTTAGAGTGATTACCACTACTTAATTTAAAATGCCCCTCTAGTAATGCACTAGAATCTTTATATATTTGTTCTACATTCATCACTATATCTTCATAATTTCAATATCTTTTGCTTTGAAAAGTTCATCAGCTTTTAAAACATAAGTATCTGTAATTTTTTGAATTTCATCTTGTGCTTTTTTAGATTCATCTTCGGTAATCTCTTTATCTTTTAAAAGTTTTTTGATTTTATCATTTGCAGATTTTCTTATATTTCTAATTGCAATTTTTGCATTATCAGTCATTATTTTTGCACCTTTAACACTCTCTTTTCTTTGATCTTGTGTCATTGGAGGAAAGAATAACTGAATTGCTTCACCATTATTATTTGGATTTACACCAATATTAGCTGCACTAATAGCTTTTTCAATTTCACCTACAAGGTGTTTTTCCCATGGTGAAATAGTAATTGTAGTAGCATCAGGAACCAAAATAGAGGCTACTTGCCCTAGCGCAGTTTGTGTTCCATAATAGTCAACAGTGATATTATCTAAGATACTTGGCTGTACTTTACCAGTTCTTAGTGTTTGGTAATCTCTTCTTAAAGCCTCTAAAGACTTATCCATACTTACTTTTGTTTCTTCATAATTTTCATTAATCATATTATTCTCCTTTTTTGATTTTAACTTTATTTATTATGTTATTTGAAATTGTAAAAACATCAGGTCCAATCATAACCCTTGTTCTTGCGCGTTTTAGGTACGTGTTTAACTCTAAATCAACTATACCATTATTTACTTTTACATCTCTCCAACCTTCACTTGTAATATACAGTTTGAGATTTTTATATTTTTTATCAACTTTTACTTTTATTCTTTTTAACACACCATCTTTTGGGAACTCTTTTGGTTCAATCCATTGTGCATCAAATGTTTGATATCTGAGTTTATGTTCAATATTCACATCTCCAACTAAAGCAATTCGTGGGATATCAAATATATCAGTGTTATCTTTTACAGAACCTGTATTTTGATTCAGTATTGCATGAAAAGAAAAATTATCTTTAAGTATATCTTTTACTTCTTGGTTAAATTCGCCATATGGGTATGCGTAAGTTGTTGGAGTAATATTTGTATTTTTCACAAAAATATCAAATGCTGTTTTTGTATCTTCAATAATCTCTTTTTTTGTAAGATTTTGAAGTCTTGGATGAGCATATGAGTGTAATCCTATCTCTCCGTACTTAGAACTTTCCTTAATCTCTGCCCAAGACATATAATCGCCATAATGTTTTTGGGTAGCCTTTACATATACATATAAACTAAAAGGATAATTGTATTTTTTAAATACTTCTAATCCATGATCATAAAAACTTTTATATGCATCATCAATAGTTAATGCAACCCATTTTTTAGGAATAGATTCTTTTTTTTCTAGTTTAGTAATTATTTTTGAAAGAGGAACAACTATGTAATTATTTTGTTTAAAATATTCAAATTGTTTAGTTAATTCTTTTATTGTAGTATTCGCACTTTTATATCTATCATCTGCAAATCTGTGGTAAACAAAAATATGTGCGTTTGCAAATATGTAAGAGGTCGAGATGATTAATAGAAATAAATATTTCATTTCTATTAATTAATTAGTTTGAAGGTGCAGCTGGCGCAGTTGTAACTGGTGCAGATGCAGGTGCACTAGGGATTAGTGAGTTAATCTCTACATTATCTACTACACTTTTAGATGTTTCTTCATTGTATAAGTATCCTAGGTATACTGTGTTTAGTACGATTAAAATACCAAGTCCAAATGTAAGTTTTGTTAAAAAATTTCCTGGACCTTTTGCTCCGAACATAGATTCGTTGCTTCCACTATACGCTCCAAGTCCCATACTTGAACTTTTTTGTAGTAAAATAGCAATCGTAATTAAAATCGCTAAAATAAATTGTACTATTAATAATGTTGATGTCATATTAATCCTTAAGCTTTAAATAATCGGAATTATATCTAACTAAGGATTAAACTTAAGTTATATAAAATATTAGTAAATCATTAAAGAATAAGATTAGAGTAGTAAAACAAAAAATAATTTTTGATTTGTTAGTAGATTTATTGTACAATAATAAAAAAGGAGACTCTTATGGATATAATCACAGATCAATTTGAAAATATTTCACTTAATCAATTATACTCAAAACTGTCTGCTAAACAAGCGCAACTTGAAAAACTCGAAGATGAATCAAAAGTTGAGTCTGTTAGGAAAAAAGATTATATCGAAGCATCAAATGGAACAAAAAACTACGATGAGCAAGATTTTGCTAGAGTTTTAGAAAAGTTCAAAAATAAAGATGCCCAGATAAGAACACATGAGCAAGTACATGCAAGTATAGGTCACACAACTTCACCAATATCCTACTCATACCAACAAGGACCAGATGGTAAAATGTATGCTGTTGGTGGAAATGTTAGGATGGATACTTCAATTCCAGATGATCCTAAAGCTGCCGCATTTAAATTAGATGTATTACAAAAAGCAGCTTCTGGACCTGCTGATACTAGTGGTGCAGATAATATGATAGCAACACAATCAAATTTAAACAAAATATTACTTCAACTAAAAGGGGAAGAAAATGCAGGTTAACAATAATATCAATTCAATGATGCAACTTGAAAAACGTTTAGAAAAAAGTGCTTCTGAATTATCAAAATTAAATTTAAATAATGAAAATGCAAGTGAAAATAAGAAACAACTTCCTTCTGATACAAATGTAGAAAATAAAGAGGATGTAAATTTAGTGCAAGAGATGGTAGAACAAATAGTTATACCAATTGCATATAATGCAAATGCAGAAGTGATCTCTACACAAAGCTCTATGCATAAAACACTCTTAGATATCAAAGCATAATATTTCAGGAACTAAATAAATTTACAATATGAAAATAATAAACAATATAAAAGAATTAAAAAATGAACTAAGATCTGAGAATAAAACAATTGGTTTTGTTCCAACAATGGGTTCGTTACATGAGGGACATATTGCTTTAATTAAAAAAGCAAGAGTTGAAAATGCGATTGTAGTAGTTTCTATATTTGTGAATCCAACTCAATTTTTACCAAGCGAAGATTTAGATAAATATCCTAGAAAAGATGAATCAGATAAAAAAATTTGTTCGTTATGTAATGTAGATTATCTATTTATGCCAGATATTACTACAATGTACGGGAATGATGAAGTTCTAGTTAAAGCTCCAAAAATCAATAGTTTTATACTTGAAGGTGAAAGAAGACCTGGACATTTTGATGGAGTGTTACAAATTGTATTAAAACTATTTAATATTGTTAAACCGACAAATGCATATTTTGGAAAAAAAGATGCTCAACAATTATCCTTAGTGATGCAAATGGTAGAAAATTTGTATTTAGATGTAAATGTAATCCCTTGTGATATAGTCAGAGAAGCTGATGGTTTAGCACTTAGTAGTAGAAATGTTTATCTCTCAAAAGAGGAAAAACTAGAAGCATTAAAACTTTCTCAATCTATTCGATTAGCAGCTAAAGCTGTTGGAAACTCAGAATTTGAAGTAGAAAAAATTATTTCTCAAATGAGAGAAGTACTTCAATCTGAGATAATAGATATTGAATATGTAAGTGTTGTGAATAGAAATTTTCAAACTATTGAAAAAATAGAGATTAAAAATAGTATAATTTTAGTAGCAGTTAGAATTGGAACAACAAGACTGCTAGATAATATATGGGTGTAATACTCTCATTAGTCGTTTAACAATAAAATAAATAAAGATATTTAAGGAAAAGTCATGAAATTAAAATATGTAATTTTATTAAGTACAGTATTTTTAACTTTTTTACAAGCAAATGATGAAAAAGTTGATTGTTTAATACTTGAAGATGAAAATTCAATTATTTGTAAATATTCTCATGAAAGAGTATCTTTTGAAAAAAACATTACGGTTCAATGGATTGAACCAGATGGTTCAATTACAAGAACAAGAGATATGGTTATTCCTGAGTACCATGGTTCTGTATATGACTATCGATATGTTCAAGGAAGAACAAAAGGTGAGTGGACCTTTAAAGTAATAGATAATAAAGAAGAGTTTACTACAAACTTTACAATAAAATAGGTTCAATGCAAAACAATAAACATATTGCTATTATAGGTGCAGGTGCATCTGGTCTACTAGCTTCAATTTTACTCTCCCAAAGAGGTTTTCAAGTTACTATTTTCGAAAAAAATAATAAGGTTGGTAAAAAACTTTTAGCTACTGGAAATGGTAGGTGTAATGTGACAAATAAAAATATCTCATTAAAAAATTTCTACTCTAATTCAAATATTTCATTGATTAAAAACAATATTACTGACTTTTCATATAACGATTGTAAAGAGTTATTTAATTGTTTAGGTGTTGAATTTAAAGTCGTACCAAGTGGAAGAGCATATCCTTTATCTCTAACCTCTTCTAGTATTGTAGATATATTAGAGTATGAAGCCTTAAAAAATGGTGTAAAAATTGAACTCAATACTGAAATAAGCGATATTAAGTATCAAAACCATAAATTTACTTTGAATAAAAATATTTATGTTGATAAACTCATTATTGCAACTGGAAGTATAGCTATGCCAAAACTTGGAAGTAGCGAAAGTGGATACCAATTTGCAAAACAATTCAAGCATACTATTATTAAACCTGTTGCATCTTTAGTCCAATTAGTAAGTAGTAATAAACATCTTGATATTGCAAGTGGTGTAAAAATAGAAGCAGAGATTGAGAATCAACGAGGCGATTTTTTATTTACAAAATATGGGGTATCAGGTTCTTTGATATTAGATATAAGTAGAAAAGTATCTAAGCAACTACAGACACAAAAAACTGTGCAATTAAGTGTTGATACTATGCCTGATTTTAGTTCAGATAGTTTGATCAATATGCTAACTAAACGCCTTGAGTACTTAAAAGATAAAGAGTTACATCTGTGGCTTGATGGAATTATGAATAAAAAGTTGGCAAAATATATTATGCTCAATGCTAATATTCCAAGCCATATAAAATACGCAAAATTTTTATCTCATCAGGATATTATTAAAATAGTAAAAACGATTAAAAATCTTCAATTTACAATAACTGATACAAAAGGTTTTGAGACGTGTGAGGTGTGTGCAGGTGGAATTAATTTAAGTGAAATCAACCTTGAAACAATGGAATCAAAACACCAAAAGAATTTATATTTTATAGGTGAAGTGATTGATGTAGATGGTGACTGTGGTGGTTACAATTTACACTGGGCATGGAGTAGTGCTAATACTCTTGCTCGAAATATGAAGTAGCTATAAGTTGTTGATTATTTAATAGCTACAAATGTAGCAAAGTTAACCCATTTGAAAATACAATCAAAATTTGAAAACCCTGCATCTAAAATCATTTTTTTATTCTCTTCATAACTATATGGAATAAGAACATTTTCTAATGCTTCTCTTTTTTGTGAAATCTCAAATTCACTGTATCCTTGAGTTTTTTTAAAGTTATAGTATTCATCAATAAATTGTTTATTAAGTATCTTATTGTCAGTAATAACTTTTTCACTAAAGATAAAAATAGAACCTTTTTCTAAAGAATCATATATTTTCTTTATTAATTTTTCTCTTTGTAGCGGTCTAATAAATTGTAATGTATAGTTTGAAATAATGACATTTGATGATTGAAAATCTACATTAAAAATATCATCTTCTATAAATTTTATATCAATACCATACGCTTTGGCTTTATGATGTGCACGGTTGAGCATTGCATTTGAGGTATCAATACCAATAAGATTTAATTTAGACTCTGAATTTTTAGCAATATTGATCAGCGTAGTTGCCGTTGAACACCCTAAATCATAGATAGTACTATTTTCTTGCGTGTACTTCAATGCAAATGCTGTTGTAAGCTGTAGCATATCATTATAATGGGGAACAGAACGTGATAGCATATCATCAAAAACTGATGCTACATCTTCGTCAAATTCAAATTGTTTTTTTATTGGTTTTTCAAATAGTTTATCTTTCATTAAAAGTATTGTATAATAATAAATATTTCAAAGTATTTAAAGGGAAGATATGTCTTTTATGGAGCAGGTGATTCAAAAAGTAAAGCAATTAGCCCCAAGGCTAAAAAAAAGAACTTTTGATCCTGAAGCTATGTCTATTGAAGATATATCATTGCCTGCAGCACTGATGAATCTGGATATTGAAGATGTGAAAAATATGATTGAACAAGAGGTATCAACATATAAATCACTTGGATATAAAAATAAAACACTAGATCAACTAAAAGCAATAGAGTATCACTCTTATCAAATAGGTTTGATGTTGCGATTTATTAAAGAAGATAGAGTTTTTTTAATGCCAACAATTGATGAATTTGTGCCTAGTTTCATAACTGGTGCAACAAGAAATCAATTGCATATAAAAGTTTTTGATATTGTTTATAGATATGATTTGGGTGTCGATAAAAGTAAACAAATAGTTGATTTAGAAAAAGAGATAAAGTGGACACCAAGAGAAGCTGGTTATCTACTTCGTTATTTAAATATGGAAGATAGAACAATTACTGGAAAGTAATAGATAAAAAGGAAAAAATTTGACAAAAACAAAATGTGGATTCGTTGCAACTGTAGGACGACCAAATGCAGGAAAAAGTTCGTTACTGAATTGGTTGGTTGGTGAAAAGATCACTATGGTTTCGCACAAAGCAAATGCAACAAGAAAAAGATCAAATGTTATAGTTATGAATGAAGATGATCAAATCGTATTTATAGATACTCCAGGTATCCATGAAAATGAAAAACTCATCAATCAATTTATGCTAGAAGAAGCATTAAAAGCTATTGGAGATTGTGATCTGATTCTTTATTTAGCACCGGTTACTGATAAATTGAAACATTATGAAGATTTTTTAGTAAAAAATACAAAAAATACAAAACATATTTTACTTTTAACAAAAACAGATTTTGTAAACGATGCAGAGTTATTTGATAAAATGG
>JBATTX010000041.1:0-2558 GCA_049670825.1 Arcobacteraceae bacterium
TGTATGAGAAAAGGCATAGTTATTAAAAAATAAATTTGATTGTATTAAATTATTTTTTTCTCCAATCTTTGCATCATTTTTAATAATATACATATATTGAGCTAGTAAAGCATTTGAATCTTTTGGTAAATATTCAGCAGTAGTTTTCCTAGGAGAAACATTTGGTAAGTCAAAATTTACATCTTGTAGGTATTGTTTCTCATAATGTTCTATCATCTCTTTTTTTACTTCTTGCATATTCACTTCACTTTGTGATTGATCTGCAATAGTGTAAAATCCTCTGATAAAGTTTGTCATCGCTTCTTGTGTTGATGAGGAGTTGGCAGTTGAAATTAATAAACCATCTAAACTTTTAAAATAATCACTAACATGTTGTTTCTTTGCTTCTGTAATTGATTTTAATTGTGACAGTTTTTCTTTCTGTGTATGTTTAATACTTTCAGTCACACTAATTGATAATATAATTATTGAAAGCAATAATAAGCTCCCACTAATTAATAACATTAATTTTAAATTTATCGTTAATTTTTTCATTGACACTGCCTCACAAAAATTTTATAGAATTATATCATAAGAAAATACCAAAATTGTTTCACAAATGTAAATTTTTAGTTTTTTCTTATTTTGGATAAATATGACATTTTCATCATATCTTCCATTTGATTATTTGAAGAGTATTCATATCCAAAAACATCTTTCCAAAGGCTATGAGCTTCCATACACATATAAAAATAAACTTGCCCATGCCACGAAGAAAAACTGTTATAACAATGCTTAAACATCTCTTTTTTTATTTCAATACTGTATGATTGTTTCCCATTAATGGTTTCAAATGGCATTTGCAGAATTTTAGTTTTCATTTCACGTTGACGCAACTGTTTAATAACTGGCTTAATAAATGTTAAAGTACCCATAGACACTAATACAACTTCTTCAGGAATAAAATCCCTTTGTAATCTATCATATACCTCTTTATAATCATTAAGGTAATTTTTATACTGAACAATTGGATGAAAGTGAAATCCCACAAGAACTCCTTTGTCTGCAAGATTTCTTGCTGCTGTAATTCTTTCATCTAAGGAAGCTGTTAAATGCTCTTCATTATCAATAATTGTTTGAGTATTCAAACTCCATGTACAGATAATATTATTTGGGACATCATTATCTAAAAAATATTGTATATTATTTGATTTTGTTTTAAATTCTAACATTACATTTGGATTTTTTTTTGCAAATTCAAATAAAGTATCTAAAATACCATCACGATTACCCCACATCAAGCTATCACTACTTTGTCCAGTTCCTATGTGATACGTTTCGTTAGGATCCAAATTAAGATTTTCTATTTTTTTCTTGAAATCTTTATCTATTCCTACTTTATTTTGATTATAAAAACTTTGAATAGAACAATAACTACAATCAAATCCACATGACTCCACTGCATCTAAAGTTAAAAGATTACAACATCGTGTTCCTTCACTAGCAACTGGACATGCTCCTAATCCAATTCCATCTTTTTCAATTTGACTAAAACTGTATTTTCGTACATCATATTTAACATCTTTAAAATCATCATAATCATTGAGTTTATTTTTTAAACTATTATGTCTTGATACATAATAGTCAAATATCTTTTTACTGAGCTGTTTTCCAGTATAAACATCTAGGTAAAACTCTGGAAATACCTCTTCAAAAGACTTTTCATTCCACATTAAAAAATCTTTTTTTATATTAGTTAAAATATTTTTTTGTGAAAAAGTAAAATTATAGTTTTCTATTATATTTGTCAATTTATCTTAATTCTCTTCTAAATTTAAAGGTATTGTAAATATTTCTTCTTCCATACCTTTTATTCTATTTTCTCTATTAATTAAAGCAGCTCTGAATGCATGTAAAACCATGCTTGAATTCAATTTTTGACTAAATGGAACATCAAGAACTTTTTGCTCCATCAACATAAGTGATTCAATTGTATTATCTAAAGTATCCCCTTTAACCATTTCTGTAAATAACGAAGCAGATAATGAACTATCTTGATTCGCATTACAGCCATAACTAATACTTTCTAATATATTTTCATCATTTACTTTGATAAAAACCATTAAAAATTCTTGTGTTTTTTCATTCAATGATTTACCCACACCATGTGCATCTTTCATTTCACCATAATTTCTAGGATTTGCCATATGTGAAAATATTTCTGCATTAATTGCTTCTAATTCTTCATTATTTTGTATTGTTTTTTTCATAGCAGGATTGTATCTAAGAGTTTATAAATATGTACTAATAAAATTGAAGTAAGAGCAAATAGGAATATAGACTATATAAAATGAAAAGTAAAAAACAATAAACTAAGTAACCGAAATAGAAACACAAGAAAAAGACACAAAAGAACAACAGAAAGAATAAAAAAAAGAGAAAGCATCCGAAGAAGAGTTGCTCAGAAAAAAGGGTAAAAAAAAACACCATAGAAGTTGGCGGCGACCTACGTTTCCACAAGGGGACCCTGCAGTATTATCGGCGATGAGGAGCTTGACTGCCAGGTTCGAAATGGGACT
>JBATTX010000042.1:0-6238 GCA_049670825.1 Arcobacteraceae bacterium
CTTCTATAGTTAAACTTGTTTCATCAACTATCTCCATAGCATCACCATGATGGAGTATTTCCCCATATATATTTGATTCACCTTCGATTTGTACAAAATAAACTTGTCTATTAATTTTTATATCAAAATTTAGTGTAGTACCCTGCTTTATTTTTGATACATACATATTAATATCTTGATGTATTTTTATTTTAGCATCACCCTCTTGTGAAGAAACGATATTTAAAATTTTGTTTTCTGATTCAGTTGGAGTAAACTTGTGTGAACCATATAGTGGTGAAACATGCTTTTTAGGTGGAATAATCCACATTTGTAAAAGTCGTAAATCTACAGAATCATTTTCGTTGTATTCTGAGTGTGTGATACCTGTGCCTGCACTCATATACTGTACCTCTCCACTTCTTAGAGTTTCACTATTTCCCATCGAGTCTTTATGTGTCAACTCCCCATCAATCACATATGTAATAATCTCCATATCATGATGAGGATGTGTTCCAAAACCACTATTAGGATGAATAATATCATTATTGATTACTCGTACAACTCCAAAATTCATATTGTCGTAGTTTACATATTCTGCAAATGAGAAATGAAACCTACTTTCTAGCCATCCTAGATTTGATGTTCCCATATTTTTTGATGGTAGTTTTCTGTTCATATTCTACTCCTTATCTTGTTTTTTAAATTATAGTACTAATTAGTAATAAAGTCAACTGTTTAAAGATATATTCTTTTTGTTACCGTTTCTATTTCAAGTTTGTCTAAGATTATCTATATAAAATATTCCCTCAAATCAATTAAGGAGTTTGAAAATGGATAAATATGAATGTGAAGTATGTGGATATATATATGACCCAGAAATTGGTGACCCAGATAGTGGCATCGCACCTGGTACAAAGTTTGAAGATTTACCAGAAGACTGGTGCTGTCCTGACTGTGGTGTGACAAAAGAGGATTTTGTCAAAGTTGAAGATTAAAATTAATTTTTAAAACCAAATATAACTTATAATGCGTATAGATTTTTCTATACGCATTTTTTATTATATTTTAAAAGTATTAAAAACTATATCTGTAGATAACATTCTTGTAGCGTGGTTTACAGCTTCAAAAATATCTTGCTCACTCCACCCTAACTCAACTAAACTCTCTATATCTTTTTTCTCTACGCTATGTGCATCTTGTACTGACTTTAAAACGAACTCTAAAAGTTTTATCTCTTTTTCTTCTAAATTTGCTTTTGTAACATCTTGTTTCATCGCATCAACCTGATCCAAAGTCCAGTTGAACATATTTACAAGCATTCCCGTATTGAAATCAACACAAAATTTACACGACTGAGTATTTGAAACCATAATTCTCACCGCCGCTAAAAGTTGCATCGAAAGTGTTTTGTGGTTCATATAAAACTTGATGAACTCCATTTGTTGCTTGAGTAACTCAGTACTAATACTAAATAGTTTTGCATTGTCCCCTACTGAACCTCTCAATGTTATGATTTGTTCATAAAGTTCTGCTAACTCTCCTGTAGCTTCCTCTTTTTCATAAGTTTTGATTAATGGCATTTTCTATCCTTTTTATGTTATTGACTAATCAGTCAAGAGTATTATAATATAACTAGACTGATTAGTCAAGTAAAATATGCTATAATTTTATTATGAAAGAAAATACAAGACAAAAACTTATCGATGTAACTTTTGAAGAGGTATTCTCAAATGGTTATCAAGGTGCATCATTAAAAGAGATACTTGAAAAAGCAAAAGTTCATAAAGGCTCGATGTATCACTATTTTAAAAGTAAAAAAGAGATGGCACTTGTAGCTATTGAAGAAAAAATATCAAATAGAAATTCAAAAAGATATGAAGATATACTCAAACTTGAATCAGGATTTATCGATGCCTTTTTTGATAGTTTAAAAGATACAACACAAAGAGACTTCAATCGTGGATGCCCAATTGCAAATGTGATACAAGAGATGTCAAATATAGATGTAGATTTTAACAACATGATGAATAAAATCTATACTCAGTTTCGTTTATATATCAAACGAATATTAGATAAAGCAATACAGACAAATGAGATAAAAGCGTGTGATACACAAAAAATAGCTCTCTTTATTGCTTCTACTTTAGAGGGTGCAATATTGTCTGCAAAAGCTAGTGGAGAGATAATCGACTATCTTCACACTATTGAGATACTTGAAAACTATATAGATACTTTACGTGTTTAGTATCTCAAAAGCTTTCTCTACACACGCATCAAGTGATGTGGAGTTTGCGATAAAAGGTGTGATGTAGTTTGGAAAATATTTTGCAGTCGTTTTTCCTATACTAATAGCACTATAGCTTTCATCCCAAGAAGTGATATTTTTAAAAAAACACTCTATTGTGGAAGGGGAAGAGAAAATCACAACAGAACCTTTTGGTAAAGTGATCTTCTGTTCATATTTTTTACATACTGTTTCATACACCACTAAACTTTCACACGATACACCATTTTCATTTAAAAGTGTTGTTAAGTTTGAAACCACTTTTTTCCCACACACATATAATACTTTTTTTCCATGTAGTTGTTGTGCTATCTCCTGTGCAAAATCATCACCATGACTTTTTTCACCCACAAAATGTAAATTTCCACCCATAGACTCCAACACTTTTGCAGTTTGAGGAGCTATCACATACGAAGCGATACTTTTCCAACTCTCATCAAAACTATCAAGTGCTTTTATAGCATTTTTTGAAGTAAACAAAAGAGCATCATATGATGACAAATCAACTTTTGTAGAGATATACGATATCTCTATCATAGGTAAATTGATCGCATGTTGCACTTTTTTGTCACTTAAGATGTAGATTGGCTGTGGTTGAGACATTATTTTTCCATATATTTTAATGATGATATGGTACAACAATAGCCCTAAGTGTAGAGTAAAAAAGTTCATCAAATTATTTTCATTATCTTTATAAAATAACGTATATAAAAAAGAGTCAAAATTAGGTAGATAAGTTTTTCTTCTATAACTGCCACGAAGCCCATAAATAGTTATAAAACTTTTACTTATACTTGACAAATCGCTCGTGATTTTTGAGCAAAAAACCCTCTTTTTACACACTTTTGATAGTTATAATTCCGACGAAATTACAACCAAAGGAAACACATGACAGAGGTACTATTTATTGCGGGATTAATATTGATTTTTCAATATTCGTTTATCTATAGAAATATAGCAATATTGGCAGCTGGAGCGACAGTTTTTTTAGCATCAACAATTGATGCAAATTTATATGTTATTTTAGGAGCAGTTTTAATTTTAAGTGTGATTAGAATAAGTAAATCAGGTGTGGAAGATAGGTACTAAAAGTTAATACTTATAAAATAGAAAAGTAAGAGTTGAGATACTCTTACTTTAATAAGTGAACTTATTTAGATTTAATACCTTCAACTTCAATATGTAACTTAACATCATCACCTACAGCAACACCACCAGCTTCTAAAACCGTATTATATGTCAAACCATAATCAGCTCTTTTGATTTTTCCGTTTAAAGCAAATGCAGCTCTTTGATTTCCCCATGGATCTTTGATTGTTCCACCATTTTCTAATTCAAGTTTAATGTTTTTTGTAATACCTTTTAATGTAAAATCACCATATACATCTTCTCCATCTATTTTAGTTACTTTAAAATTGATAGTTGGATATTTAGCAACATCAAACATATCTTCTTTTTTAAGATGCTCATCTCTTTTAGCATTTGAAGTGTTTACAGAATCAGATTGAATATTTCCTGTTAATTCTTTTAGTCTATTTGTTTTTTCATCATATTCAAATGTTCCGCTAAATTTATCAAATGTTCCTGATACATTTGAAATCATCATATGTTTAATTTTAAACCCAACTGTTGAGTGTGCTGTATCTACATTGTAATTACCTGCAAATAGTGTCGATACTAATAAACTACTACCTAGTACTAATTTCTTTAAATTCATTTCATTTCCTTGTTTTGTTTGGCGGATTCTATCATTCAATATCTTATAAATGCATTAAAGTATCTTTCTAGTAAGATACTTTTAACATATTAGTACTCTTTTTATATAAAGTATTATGTTAATTGTTGTATCATTTTATATGAATATAGATGACCTAGAAAAAGACATATTAAAACACAAAATAAAATCGCCAGAGACATATCAAGATGTCATACATCTTACTATTCCTTTTTATATGTTTTATAAAAATATGCTCCAAGAAACAATCCACATACAAGAAAATGTAAATGCAATCTCCAATAGTGAGTTAGATGTATTAGCTTCACTAATAATGTCTGGAAATGATGATTATGTACTTAGTCCCACTAAACTTTATGAAAGATTATTGTTTACATCAGGTGCGATAACAAAAGTATTAAAAAAACTTGAGGATAAAAAATATATCACAAGAATAGATAATCAGTTTGACAAAAGAAGTAAACTCGTGCAAATAACTCCACTAGGGAAACAAATATGCCAAGAAACCTTGAAAGAGGTTATTCTTTATGAAGAGAGATGTTTTTCCGTATTAACAAAAGAGGAACAAAAAAGTTTCAAACATATATTCACAAAACTTTTAAAAAACATGTAAATAAAGGATAACAATGCAAACTACTATAAATAGTATAGCTGCTGGAAAAGCAGTAGAGTACAAACTCAAAGAGAAAGTTTTTTTAAGTGCTTATAAAAAAGATATGTTTTTAGAAACATGTGAAGTAAATAGCTTAGGTATCATTGATGATGAACAAGCTGCAAAAGAGTTTCATGGTGGAGTTGATGCTGCCATTCATATAGGTTCAACGACACACTTTGATAGATTTCAAAAACTGCTCGATAAAGAACTTGATAAACTTGCGATTGGTTGTAATATGCTTATAGATAATTTTGATGAGAGTGATATTTGTGTAGGAGATATCTACTGCGTAGGTGAAATTAAATTAGAAGTATCACAACCAAGACAGCCGTGTTGGAAAATAGGTGCAATTTTTGATAAAGACACCAATAGATATATTGTAAAACAAGGTGCAACAGGATGGTATGTACGTGTTTTAAATGATGGTATTTTAGATAGTAATAACCCAATGGTATTGGAAAAAAGAGTAAGTGATTTAACAATAAAAGAGTTAAATCACTATCTTCATACTCCCCCTGCAGATAATACCCTCATACATAAAATACTCAACACAGATGCATTAGCTCAAGCTTATAAAAAAGATTTTTCAAAAGTATTAGGTGCAAATAACTGTTAATAAACCATTAAGATAGAGTTAAAAAGCGGTTAACTTCTGTAGTTTATACTTTCAGTACAACAAAAAAGGATACAACATGAAAAACATTAGAAAATCTATACTTTTAGCAACAGCTTTATTTGTTTCTACATCTGTATATGCAAATACTGAAACAGTAAATAACCCAAACAATCAACAACAAAGAGAGTATAAAAACAATAAATACTCAGATGAGAAACAAGGTTTCAAAAAATATCATGGATATAAAAACCATGACAAAAAACACAAAAGATCACATAGAGGTGATGCAAGCCGATTTTTTATAGGTGCTGTATATGATTTGAAACTTACAAAAGAGCAAGAAACAAAAATAGACAAAATCATTCAAGAATTCAAAAACAGAAAATTTGATAAATTTAATAGTTTCACAAAAGAAGGCTTTGATAAAGAGGCATATATCAAAGCTCGAATGAAAACAAAAGAGGATAAAATCAAACTACAAGCTGATTTGATAGCAAAGATATATTCTGTTTTAGATAAAAATCAAATTGAACAACTCGATAAAGAGATCAAAACATTTAAAGATATGAAACAAAAAAGAGGTAAAGATGGTTCAAGTTGCCATGATAGAGGATGATACTGAGTTAGCTGAAATTCTAACACAATATCTAGCCACTTTTAATATAGAAGTAACAAACTTTGAAGACCCTTTTATAGGATTGAGTTCTATTGGTCTTCAACATTTTGATCTTGTTATTTTAGACTTAACACTTCCTGGACTTGACGGTCTGGAAGTGTGTCAAGAGATACTTAAAAAACATGATATTCCGATTATTATATCAAGTGCTAGAAGTGACATCACAGACAAAGTTACAGCTTTGCAACTTGGTGCAGATGATTATTTACCAAAACCATATGACCCACGAGAACTAGAGATACGAATCAAAACAATTTTACGAAGATTTAATAAAAATGCTCAACCAAAAC